>JBGPTG010000009.1:0-25967 GCA_041490545.1 Gammaproteobacteria bacterium | reverse complement strand
GCGTCGCCACTACAACCATGTCCGTCCGCATTCGAGTCTGAAGGACCTTACACCGATCGAGTTCAAAACACGCTACGATGCCGTCAACCAGAGAGCCGTTCTCTAGCAATGAATGGTCCGAAAATCCCTGGGCAGGTCACCTATTCAGAAGGAATAACGTGTGAAGCCCTCTGAATTCGCCACGCTGCGGGAAGATTTTGAGTCTGATGAGGGAATTAGCCGATGTATCTCAAATTCAAAGAATTTCAACCCTGAAACAGAAAATCCTAGCGGTGCCGATCCGCTACTCATATTTAGTACCTCTAAACAGCGTGCATGGTTCGTTGCTACTTCGGAGCGGTTGTACTGCATAGTTGATGATCTTAGGAAGGAGAAGCCCCGTATTAACTGGTCAATACCAAAGCATAAGCTGGTCTCTGACGAAAATGTTTCTGTCAAATTGATCACTCGAGAAAAGAACGAATTGTCCGGGTTCATTGACATCGGCGGAACCCATCCCAATTGGCTCTACACGAAACGATTGTTTGTTGACGACAATGTAAAGAACCAAATACGTTCGCTGATCAAGCGAAAAATGATCGATTAAATGGAGCCTGATCGGCCGAATGCCGGAGGTGGGTGAGTTCTCGGTTGACCGTGCAGAAGACTTTGTCGAACTGCCAAGTGTCGCCACAACGCCCGCGTAGGGGGCGAAGCCGTCGACCTACAGAGCACCGAACTTCAATGGCCAGAATCAGATCGTTTCGTGAGACAGTTCGACGCCTCGATCGAGCATGATCTCCGATACAACTCAAGAACTCAGGCAGAAGCAAAAATACAACCAGACGAAAGGGCTGAGAACGTCGGGAGGGAATCGGGGCACCTTGCAGAGGTAGAGGTGCCGTTCCCAGGTCGTGTTCCCGTAACATCAGACCACGCTTCGGACGCCTCCACGGCGGTCACTTCACCTTCATTCCAGGCCGCGCACCGCTGTCAGGCGAGAGCAGGAACAGACCCGGGCCTTCGCCGCTTGCGGCGAGCACCATGCCTTCGGAAACGCCGAACTTCATCTTGCGCGGCGCGAGATTCGCAACCATCACGGTGAGTCGGCCCTCGAGCTTCGCCGGGTCGTAGGCGGACTTGATCCCGGCGAACACCGTGCGCATGCCGGTGCCGAGGTCTAGGTCGAGGGTGAGCTTCAGGAGCTTGTCGGCGCCTTCGACGTGCTCGGCTTTGACGATCTTGGCGATGCGAAGGTCCAGTTTGTTGAAATCGTCGATCGAAATGGTCCCGTCGCTCACGGATTGCTCCTTGGCTGCGTGCTGCAGCTTTTCCGCGTGTCGCTGCGGCGCCGTCACCTGCAGCACGGAGTCGACGTTGAACAGTGCATCAAGTTGTTTCTCTTCGACCCGAGTCATCAAATGCTTGTATGCGCCAATTTGATGCCCGACCTGCAAATGGTCAGATACCGCGTCGAACGTAAGCGGTTTTTGTAGGCGAAGAAACTGCTCTGCGTCCTCGGCTAACTTTGGCAAAACCGGCTTCAGAAAAAGTGTCAGGAGTCTGAACCATTCAAGCGTGACAGAGCAGACTCGATGGAGATACTCGTTGTCAGTGGAATTCTTGGGTTTGCCAAAGTGTTTTGAAAGCTCCCACGGCGTTTGCTTGCTCCACCACTCATTGGCTTTGTCTGCCGAGTCCATGATCAGGCGAATGGCGGCTCCGAATTGGCGATCCTCATATAGCTTGACTACCGACGGCGCATAGGCAACGGCACCTTCGATGATCCCGTCTCGGTATGGTCGTGAAGACTGAACGACTCTTCCATCTTCTACGCTCTTGGATGACAGGCTCCCGAGAACTAGTTCGCTGATGCGCCCGTCGAAGTGTTTTTGCAGGATTCCTGCCGCACGGCTCGCGATGTTGACGTACTTGCCGATGAGGTCGCTGTTGACGCGGGCCACGAAGTCGTCCGGGTTGAAGTCGATGTCCTCGACCGCGGCGTTGAGTTTAGCGGCGATGTAGTAGCGCAGCCACTCGGGGTTCATGCCGAGGTTGAGGTAGCGCAGCGGGTCGATGCCGGTGCCGCGCGACTTCGACATCTTCTCCCCCGAAACGCCGATGAATCCGTGCACGTAGACGTGGTCCGGCACCTTGTAGGGCCTGCCGGCGAACTGCAGCATCGCGGGCCAGAACAGGGTGTGGAAGTAGATGATGTCCTTGCCGATGAAGTGGATCTGCTCGGTCTGGGGATCCTGCAGCAACTTCTCGAAGTCGAGATTTTTCTTCGCGCAGTAGTTCTTCAGACTCGCGAGGTAGCCGATCGGCGCGTCCAGCCAGACGTAGAGGTACTTCTCCTCGGCGATGTCAGGCACGCGGATGCCAAAGTAAGGCGCGTCGCGCGAGATGTCCCAGTCGGCGAGCGCCTTGTCGCCTTCGCCCTCGAGCCATTCCTTCGCCTTGTTGGAGACCTGGGATTGGAGCCGCCCCGGCGTTTCGATCCATTGACGGATGAACGCCTTGCACTTCGGGTCCGAGAGCCGGAAAAAATAGTGCTCGGAGGACTTGAGCACGGGCTTCGCACCCGAAAGCGTGGAATAGGGGTTCTTCAGGTCGGTGGCGGGATAGACCGAGCTGCAGTTCTCGCAGGCGTCGCCGTACTGGTCCTTCGCGCCGCAGTTGGGGCACTCGCCCTTGATGTAGCGGTCGGCGAGGTACATGCCCTTTACCGGATCGAAAAACTGTTCGATCGCCTTCTTGTAGACCAGGCCCGCCTTGTCGAGCTTGCGGTAGATGTCTTGCGACAGCTCGGTATTTTCTTTCGAGTGGGTCGAGTGCCAGTTGTCGAATTCGATGTGAAAGCCGTCAAGGTATTGCTTGCGCCCCTCGGCGATTTCCGCGATGAATTGCTCCGGCGACTTCCCCGCCTTTTCCGCCGCGAGCATTATCGGCGCGCCGTGCGCGTCGTCGGCGCCGATGAAATGCACTTCACGGGGCAACCCGTCCTTATCCACCTGCATGCGCTGGAACCGCACCCAGATGTCGGCCTGGATGTATTCCATGATGTGGCCGATGTGGAACGGACCGTTTGCGTAGGGCAGGGCCGTGGTGACGAACAGACGGCGGGACATGCGGACTTCCGAAAAGCGAACATTCTACCGCCTCGCGCACCTCCCCGGCGCTTCGGTCACAGCAGGACGATGGCGGTGGCGATGAACATCGCGGTGATCACGGTGGCGGCGAAGATGGCGTTCTCACGCGGCCCCCAGGGATGCTCCTTGGATCGGCTCGGCCTTCCCGATCGCAGCGCGCTGGTGGAAAACGGCGACAGCACGAATTCCGCGGTGCCGTCGGCGCCGATCTGGCGCATCAGGCGCGCCGTGGCCTCGTGCGAATCGAATGCGCGCGATATGCCCTTGGTGGGGCCGGGCTGCGCCGAGGGATCCTCCGCGGCAGCGGCTGCCGGAAGCGTGGACGGCTTCTGCGAGGCCGCCGCCGCCAGGGCGGGAAAGATGGGAATCGGCGCTGTCGCGGAAAGGTTCGCCGCCGTGCCGCCCTCGATCTGCAGCCTGCACTCGCGCAGGTCGTTCGACAGGTCGGCCGCGCTCTGGTAGCGCGCTTCCGGCGCCTTGGCGAGGACCTTGGCGATGATGTAGTCGAGCATCACCGGCACCTGGGAATTGACCGAACTGGGCGGCGGTGGCTCGTGGTTGGTGATCTGGTACATGAGCGCACTCAGGCCTTCGCCGTTGAAGGGGGTCACGCCGGTCAGGCTCTGATAGAGGATCACGCCCAGGGAAAAGATGTCGGAGCGGTGGTCGGCGCGCTTGCCGACCACCTGCTCGGGAGAGATGTACTTGGGCGAACCGAGGATGATGCCCGTCTGCGTGCGCGTCTCGCTCGAGCGCATGCGCGCGATGCCGAAATCGGCGATCTTGGCGCGGCCTTCGCCGGTGATGAGGATGTTGGCAGGCTTGATGTCCCGATGTACGACCTGGTGCTGGTGGGCGTACGCCAGTCCCTCCCCGATCTGCGCCGAGATGTCGATCGCCTGCACGATAGGCAGCGGCTGCCCGTCGACGAGCAATTCGCGCAGCTCGCGTCCCTCGATGTACTCCATCGCCATATACACCAGGTGGCTGCTCTTGCCGATGTCATAGATGATGATGATATTCGGGTGATTCAGCCCGCCCGCCGCCTTGGCCTCGGTGTAGAAACGCGCTTCGTACTCGGCCATGCCCTCGTTCTCGGCCTCGTCCATGTTGATGGTCTTGATGGCCACCGTGCGGTTGAGCATCGGGTCGTTCGCCCGGTAGACGACGCCCATGGCGCCTTTGCCGAGTTCGGCAACGACTTCGTAGCGGCCAAGCAGCCACGGTTCGGTCATGGCAGGGCTATTTCCTGGAGGGCGTCTTCAGGTTGCGAAAAACCGGACCCCACACGGGGTGGCCGGCTTCGTCGTCCCGGAGGTCGAAGGAGGGGTCGACATCGAGCGCCTTCCTGAACTCGTCGCGGCACTGCTGCGTGCGGTTGGCCGCGCAGTGAAGAAACGCGAGGTACTTGTGCGCTCGCGTCTGGTTGGCCGCCCCGCGCAAGCCCGAATCCAGGCTGGCCTGCAGGAGCCGTGCCGCGTAGGCGTATTCGCCGTCTTCGTAGGCTTTGACGGCGACCTCGAGTTCCCTCTGACCCTTGGTAGCGAACATCCCGACCACGTCCTCGTTGAAGTTCCTGAACGACGCGCAACCCGACAGCATCAGGCATCCGGGCAACAGTGCGAGATAGCGAAAGCGTGGCATCGTTCTTCCCTTAGCGGCGGAACCGGTGCTTCACGCTGATCTCGGCGCCGCTCTTGACGTCGACGGTCTCGACATGAGCGGGAAAAGAAGAATTGCGCAGTTCCACCCTGTGCTTTCCCGGCTTGAGCGGGATTGAGCGGAGTGGTGGACTGACCCCCAGCCGGCTTCCGTCCACGTAGACCTCGGCCCAGGGAAATGCGACGATCACAACGTTGATCGCCGCGTCCGCGGCGGTCGCGCGGGGCGCGACGGGACTTTCGGCCTCCCTGTGCAGGGCCGGCGTTTCGGCGACGTCCTTGATCCTGGCGGTCTGCACAGATGCCCTCGCCCGGCCAGCCGGGACTGCATTCTGTGGCTTTATTGTCACACCCGAGTCCCGGGGCCTGGCGTTGGCGGCGGGCTGCTGCGCCTTGGTCGGACCGGCCGGAAGTTCGGACTTGGCCGGAGCGGTCAGACTTCCCGGCCTGGGTGCGGTAACCGGATTTTTCACCGGGGCAGTCCTCCCCGGGTCCGCCTGGATCGGATCGGTTCCGACCGCCGCGACTTTCAGGGGAGACTGTTCGGCCCTGGGCGTGCCGGAGGGCACCGGCACGGCGCCCTTCTCTTCCCCTGGGGAGTTCCTGTGGCTGCGAGCAATCACGCCGGAACTGACGATCAGGATGAAGGCCAGGGGGGCCGCGACAAGGAGCTTGCTGTTGACCGCCAGCCGGGAGGCGATCGGCCGCAGGTTCACACGCAGGACCCGCAACGCGGGCAGCCGGATGCTGGGAAGCCTCAGGCTTGGCAGGCGCTTCACCGGCTTCGGCGCGGGCAGGGGCACCGTCCGCCGGAGGCTGCTGGGCGCGGTGTTGATCGCGTAGACCTCGTGCTCGCGCACGTGCTTGTCCGTTTTCGCCCCTTCATAGTGGAACAGCTGGGCGTAGTCCTCGGACAGGCGCACCATTACGTCGTAATACGAGCGGGACACCAGGATTTGGCCGCGCTCGGCGAAATTCATGACGCGCTGAGCGACGTTGATGCCATCGCCGATGATGTTGGGGTTGCCGTTGATGTCCTTGACGAGCCTGACCGGCCCGAGGTTGATGCCGACGCGGATATGCAGTTTCGGGCCGCCGGTCAGATCCTGCCCGGCGACCGCATCGCGCAGGCTCAAGCCCGCGAACATGGCATCTTCGGGGTCTCCCAGGAAGCTGACCGCCGCCCCGTCGCCGGTATCGAGGATGATACGATCATCAGTGGGGACTCCAGTGATCGCCTCTGTCAGAACCGCATTGAAACTCTCCTTGAGCCGAATCTGTTCGGCGACCGAGCGCTGTGAATACTCGATGATGTCGAGAAACAGCACGCTGCAGATAAAGGTTCTGTTGGTCGGTTCCGGCATGCCTTGGCAAGAGTCCTAATGGTCCGTGCGAACCGCCGACGATGCCAGCGGCCCTCCCCTACTAATATGACGGCATTCTACCGCGCCGGCGCCCGGGCAGCATCCGAAATTTGCTAGAATATCAACCTATTGCCGGCCAGTAACCCCGGACACCGGCTCCCCCCTCTAGGCCCCCCATGCCAGTCACACAGGAACAAATTCACGACGCGCTGAAGGAAATCCTTGACCCCAATACCGGCAAAGATCTCCTTGCCACAAAATCGATCAAGAGCCTACGCATCGACGGCGATGCCGTCACGCTGGAAGTCGAGCTCGGCTATCCAGCGAAAACCCAGTTCGATCCGATGCGTCGGCTCGTATCGACGAGGCTGCGCGCGATCCCTGGAGTGGGAGCCGTGTCGGTGAGCGTCGCGAGCAAGATCGTTTCGCACTCGGTGCAGCGTGGAGTGAAGCTCGTTCCCGGGGTCAAGAACATCATCGCCGTGGCCTCGGGCAAGGGGGGCGTGGGCAAGTCCACGACTGCGGTGAATCTGGCCCTCGCCCTGGCCGCCGAAGGTGCCAGCGTCGGAGTGCTGGACGCCGATATTTACGGGCCTTCCCAACCTATGATGCTCGGCATCACCGGGAGGCCGGAGTCGCATGATGGCAAGACACTCGAGCCGATGACCGGGCATGGGATCCAGGCGATCTCGATCGGCTTTCTGATCGATATCGACACGCCCATGGTGTGGCGCGGACCGATGGTGACCCAGGCGCTGGAGCAGCTCCTCAAGGACACCCGCTGGCGCGACGTGGACTACCTGATCGTCGACATGCCGCCCGGTACCGGAGACATTCAGTTGACGCTCGCCCAGAAGGTTCCCGTGACCGGCGTGGTGATCGTCACCACGCCCCAGGATATCGCCCTGATCGACGCCCGCAAGGGACTCAAGATGTTCGAAAAAGTCGGCATTCCCATACTCGGCGTGGTCGAGAACATGAGCACCCACGTCTGCTCCAACTGCGGTCACGAGGAGCACATCTTTGGCCAGGGCGGGGCCGAGCGCATGTGCAAGGACTACGGCACCGAGCTCCTGGGTGCGATGCCCCTCGATATCAAGATTCGCGAGCAGGCCGATTCGGGCAAGCCGACGGTGGTGGCCGACCCCGACAGTCGCGCGGCTGAGGCTTACCGCGCCATCGCGCGACGCGTCGCCGTCAAGATCGCCGAGGCGGCGCGGGACATGACGTCGAAATTCCCGAACATCGTCGTCTCCAAGAATACCTGAGGTCGCTGCGTCGCCATGAGCATCGAGTCCAACCAGGTCTGCGAGACTTCCTACAAAGATCGCGGCGGAAAGCATCAGAGTCAGACGGGTGTCACGCTACCGAAGATCTGATGGTCTGCCGGAGCTGCCGCGGCCTGCTGCCGACGAAGCGGCGGCTGGCCGACCCCCGGGCTTGAGGGATTGAGTCGGTGTCCGGGCACTTAGCCTGCCCCGGCGCGACCACAGCGTACGCATGAGACCGCTCCAGTTTCACCGCTCCATCTGGGCCGCGCTTGCGCTTGGGGCGCTCGGCTTCCTTGCGTTTCGCCTGGCGCAGTTGCTGCGCTACGGGGATACCGCGCTGATTCCCGGCCATGGCGCCGATCTGGCGCGCGCTTTCTGGATGGGCGCGCGCTTCGACTTGAAGGCGCTGTCGGTCATGCTGCTGCTGTTCCTGGGGCCTGCCTGCCTGCTTGCGATGCCGGCACTCACGCGCCGCGTTGGTGCCCGGCTGCAGCGCGGCGCGGTTGCGGCGATTTTTTTCGTCGTCAATTTCAGCGCCGCCTGCCAGTACTTCTACTACGGGTTCTACAAGACGCCGTTTTCGCCGATCGTCTTTGGATTATTCGAAGACGACACTGTGGGCGTCCTCGCTTCGATCTGGAGCGATTTTCCCGTAGTCACGGCGAGCCTGGGCGTGATTGCGCTCACCGCCTTTCAATCCTGGCTGGTCTTCCGCTTCGCGTCTCCGGGCTCCGCGGCCAAGCGGCCGTGGGCAAAAAGACTGGCAATCGCGATCCCGACGGTGCTGATCCTGGCCCTGCTTGCTCGCGGCACGCTGAGCAACTTCCCGCTGCACGATCAGGATGCCACGGTATCGGCCGATCCCTTCGTAAACGACCTCGTGCGCAATTCCCTGCAGACGCTATACGATTCCTCCAAGGACAGGCGTGCGCAGGTCACCATTGGCGCTAACCCGGCCATCCGCCTTCCAGCGTACGGGTTCGCTTCGCTCGCCGAGCTGGGGCATGCACTAGGCTCGACCGCGGGCACTCCGCGCGATCTGGAGGGATCGATATTCCGGCGCACCCCCCGCAACCCGATGCTTGCGGCAAATCCCCCTCACGTGGTGTTTGCGCTGATGGAGTCCTGGGGGGCGCACGCCCTCAAGTTCGACTCGCCGGAGAACAACCTCACCGGAGCAATGGGCAGGCACCTGAAACGCGACTTCCTGTTCCGGAACTTCTTCCCGTCGCAGAACGGCACGCACCCGACCCTCGAGGCGCTGCTGCTCAATTCGCCCCTCACGCCGCTCACGCAGGGGCAGTACGGGCTGATCAGCTTTTCCACCGCCGCGCTGCGCCCGTTCAAGGAGCAGGGTTATCGCACGGTATTCGTCTACGGCGGCAGCAACGCCTGGCGCTCCCTCGGCCGCGCGCTCAAGCACCAGTATTTCGACGAGACGTACGACATTGGCGACATCCTGGCACGCTATCCCGACGCGGAGCGCACCATTTGGGGCGTATACGACGAGTACCTCTTCGGCTTCGTCCATGACCTTCTGCTGAAGGCTGACGCCGAGGGACAGAAGATCTTCGTCTTCCTCATGACCACCACCAATCACCCCCCGCACAGCGTCCCCTCGACGTACCGGCTGCTGCCCATCGACCCGGATTCGATGCGTGCCTATTTCGCCAAGGACATGGAAAACAGCGTGAAACAGGTTCAGACCTACCAGTATGCGACCCACCAACTGGGTCTGTTCATCGACGGGGTCGAATCGGGGCCGCTGGGCCGCAAGACCATTGTCGTCGCGACCGGCGATCACAACCTGCGCACCCTTCTGCAGTACCACCTCCCCTCCGATGCCAAGGACCAGTATCGCGTGCCCGGGTACTTCTATGTGCCCAAGGCGTACCTTCCGGCCACACCGCCCGATCTCGATCGTTACTCCGGCCATCGCGACATCTTCCCGACCCTTTACGGCCTCGCGCTGTCGGACGCGGTCTACCCGGCCTACGGTGAGAACCTGTTCGCCCCGCTCCCGGAAAAAAAGCAGTTCGCGATGGTCAGTTACCAGCTTCTGTTCAGCCGACAGGGCGCATTGCTTCCTTACCTGGGCAAGCCGTCCGCCTTTCGGTGGGATGACAAGCAGTCGAGTCTTGTGCAGGCCGATCCGGCGCCGGAGACGCTCCTGGAGCAGGGGAAACAGGCACGTGCGCTCACGGCTCTGGCGGACTGGTACACGCGCTATCAGGTGGCGGCGCGCAGGGCAACACGCCCTTGAAGAGCTTGCAGCGACTCCCGGGGGCCGGTCTTCTCCCGGGTACTGGGGTGGAGGGATCCCCCTCGCCGACGCGCGCGAACCGGCCCGGCCTGAGGCGAAGTGCGGCTGTCGGCGGGTCGGGCGCGGGCGAAGGCTCACCGGCGAGGCGTCGCGAATACTGCCCCTTGCGTTTCAGCCTGGGGTTCCCTACCATTAGTTGTGCATCTGGAGAGGGCGCAGCCGTCGGCTGCGGAGGGAAGAGCGCGGGAAAGTGGCAAAAGTTCCGCTTGATTTCGAAGCTTCAGTCCCTATAATCGTGTGCACACGGGCTCCGGTTCGGTTGTCTGCAATGCGGGCGGTCAAACCCTGGCCCGATGCTTTTTGGGGATTGGACATGCGTGTCGAAACAGCACAAAAGGAGGTCATCATGACAAGCACTAGGAAGTACTACGGCTCGCAGGATTTTTCCGAACTCGACATTCCCGTAACGTAGGTTCGTGCTGGAGACCCTTTCGATGCAGATGCGCGCCGGTGTAGCAAGAAAAACCATTAGGTCCATCCGACAGCAGGCATTCGAACAATCCCACCTTTTCGACTCTCACCCCGAGTCGAGCCTGGACTTCGAGAAGGTCCGGGCAGCCGCCAAAGACGGCTATGGCAAGCCCTTCCTTCTGATCGATTCGAGCATCATTCGCGAAAAGTCGCTGCGATTCGCCGCGGCCATGCCGCGTGTGCGTCCGCACTACGCGGTGAAAGCCAATCCGGACCCGCGCGTCCTCAAGGTGCTGATCGAAGAAGGTGCCGGATTCGAGATTGCCTCGACCGCCGAACTCGATTTGCTCACGTCACTCGCTGTACCGGCGGGCGAAATCTACTACTCGAATCCGGTCAAGCCACGCGACTTCGTCGGGCACGCGGCCGCCAGGGGCGTGGAATGGTTCGTCGTCGACAGCGTGGAAGAGGTCAGAAAAATCCATTCAGTCAAGGCCGACGCCAAACTTTACCTGCGCATCGATACGCCCAACATCGGCAGCGATTGGCCGCTTGCCGGAAAATTCGGCGCCCACGCCTCCGAAATTCGCGAAATCATCGCCACTTCCGCGAGAATCGAAGCTGACCTGGCCGGTATCGCCTTTCACGTGGGCTCACAGTGTCGCAACCCGGAGAACTGGCGGGTGGGAATCGAGAAGTCGCGCGCGGTATTCGATCAGATGGCCAAGGCCGGACTCAACCCGCGCCTCCTCAACATCGGAGGAGGATTCCCGGTCAGGCACGTAAAACCGATTCCGGCCATCGAGGTTATCGGTGACGTCGTCAACCGCGCGCTGGAAACATTTCCGGCCTCGGTGCAGGTAATCGCCGAACCCGGGCGGTTCCTGGTATCCGACGCCGGCTACTTCGTCTGCCGCATCATGGGGACCGCCCTGCGTGCCGGCAAGCGCTGGATGCATCTCGACGCGGGTCTCTTCGGCGGAATCATAGAAACTGCCGAAGGGTTGAAGTACAAGATCCGCACCGACCGGTCCGGGCCCGACATTCCATGGAACGTGGCCGGCCCGACCTGCGATTCCATAGACGTCGTGATGCGCGACGAGCCGCTGCCCTCCGACCTCCAAGAAGGTGACTACATCTACCTCAAGAATGCCGGCGCGTATACGACGGCCTATGCGAGCAACTTCAACGGGTTTCCGCTGCCGGAAGTCCGGGTGATCTAGGAAGTCGCACGCTCGCGCCGCCTCTACGGGTGGCGCCGGTACTCGACGAACGCGTAGGGGAAGCCGTCGCTGCCTTCGAGCACGCGCTGCTCGCGCGATACCTCACGCCACTCGCTGTGGTTGAACCCGGGAAAGAAGGCGTCGCCGGCAAAATCACGCTCGATTTCCGTGAGGCAGAGGCGTCCCGCCATGGGCAGAGCGAGTGCGTAGATTTCGGCGCCGCCGATGACGAACGCGGTCTCGGCTGGCGCCAATGCCTCCATGGCCGCCTCCAGCGAAGCGGCGGTTCTGCAGCCGGGGCAGTTCCATTCGCGCGATCGCGTCACGACGACATTGCTGCGCCCCGGCAGCGGTTTGCCGATCGACTCGAAGGTCTTGCGGCCCATGATCACGGCGTGGCCGAGGGTGATCTGCCTGAAATGCTTCAGGTCGTCCGGAAGGTGCCAAGGCAGGCTGCCGCCGCGACCGATGACCCTGTTACCGGCCACCGCGGCGATGATCGAGATGGATTGGGTGAGACTCATGGATGTTGGTGAGCGGCCGAAATCTCTGTCGCCGGGGCAGAGCGCGCACAGGTCTGCGCACGTTCGGTGCGGCGCGTCCGACCGAAAACTCCGGCATTATAGCGTCGATGAAAATCGGCCTCGATTTTCCCCGGCGCTACTACCCCAGATCGTTTCTCAGCCTGCTGCTGCTCGCGTTCGCGCTCGTGGCCGCGCCCCTGATCGTCGCGTTTTACAACGCGGCGGTGTACGTCGAGGAGCTCGCGGGACAGAGCCAGACTGCGGTTTCGCAGGCAGCTCAGGCTTCGCGCGGCAGTCGTCTGTTGGTCGAGCAGACGACGGCGCTCGAGCGGGTGGCGCGCCAGTACCTGATCCTCGATGACGCGGAGCTCCTCAACGACTACGCCAGGCTGAGAGGGAACTTCAAATCCAACACAAGCGAACTGTCCCTGCAGCCGCTGGACGAGCTGCAATTGCGCGGTCTGAACGCCACGATCGACAAGGAGCAGGGATTGTACGAAACGTTGCTGCGCCGTCCGTCCGCCCCTGCGGAAAAAGCGGCAGTCATAGAAGGCTATGTCGCGCTGTCGGAGCTGGCTCGCGACGTGCTGAACACGAGCAACGCCCTGATCGATCGGGAAGTGGATTCGATGCGTCGCACGGCCGAGCGCGCGCAGGAAACGCTCTGGCTGCAGCTGGCGGCCACGATTCCCCTGGGAATATTCCTCGCGGTCGGGGTTACGCTGCTCATTGCCAGGCCCATCCGGCAGCTCGACCAGGCGATCCGGCGGCTGGGTGCGGGTGAATTCGATGCCGCCATCCGCGTCGGCGGGCCGGCCGATCTGAAGTATCTGGGGGGGCGCCTGGAGTGGTTGCGCCAGAGCTTGATCGAGCTGGAACAGCAGAAGCGCTTCTTCCTGCGCCACGTTTCCCATGAGCTGAAGACCCCGCTCACGGCGCTGCGGGAGGGCTCGGAATTGTTGATCGAAGGAACGGTCGGACCGCTCACTGCTCCGCAGCGGGAAATCGTCACCATTCTGCAGCAAAAGAGCGTGCAGCTGCAGGCGCTGATCGAGGATCTGCTCAATTACCACCGCGCCCAGGAGAGCGTCGGGCGTCTGGACCTGGCGCCGCTGCGACTCGACCGCATCGTGGACCAAGTCATCGAGGATCATCGGCTTGCGGTCCAGGCCAGAGGCATTCGCGCGGAATTGCAACTGCAGCCTGTCGCGATCGAGGCGGACGCGGACAAACTGCACGCGGTGGTGGCCAATCTGGTTTCAAACGCGATCAAATACTCCCCCGACGGGGGTATTATTTCCTTAGCGCTGCGACGCGAGGGGGATAACGTGATCTTGGATGTCGGGGACGCGGGCGCGGGCATACCGCCCGAGGATCGGGAGCGGATTTTCGACTGGTTCTATCAAGGCGAGCACCAGCACCATGGTCGGGTGCAGGGCAGCGGCTTGGGGCTTGCCATCGTCAGGGAGTTTGTCGTTGCTCATGGGGGGCGGGTCGAGGTCGTGGACAGCCAGGCCGGCGGCGCGCATTTCCGCGTCTCGATTCCGCTTGTTGCTGCTGCCTTCCGGAACCGTGCGTCTTAGTCTGGCGATAACGGCAACGTGCGTTTCGGTGCTGGCCGGCTGCGCGCCTTTTCCGTTCGCGGGTGGAAACTCGCCCGCCGCAGTGCAGGCACGCGAGGCCGAAGAAGCCCGCGTGGTCGCAGAACTCGTCGGTTACGTCCAGCGAGTCGCGGCCATGCACTCCGACGACCAGCGGCGTGAGTTGAACGTTTCGACCCAGATGTTTTCGAAGGACCGGGGCGCGTATGGGCGGGTCAGGCTCGCACTGCTGCTCGCTCTCCCCGGAACCGCATTCAACGACGATATTCGTGCCTCCGGGCTACTCGAACCGCTTGCCGAATCCGCCGCCCTCGAGCTGCCGAGGGGGCCGCTGCAGCAATTTGCAGGGCTGCTGTACGTGCAGATCAGCGAGCGCGCCCGGGAGCAGCGTCGCTCGGCCCAGTTGCGGGAACAACTCGACGCTTTGAAGGCCATAGAACGCGGGATCATCGAGCGCGAAAAGGCACGACTGAAATGAGCACGATTCTCCTCGTTGACGACGATGCGGACATTCTCAAGCTGCTGTCATTGCGCCTCAGCGCCGCAGGCTACCTCGTTCAGGCCGTGGATAGCGGCGAAAAGGCGCTTGCCGCGCTCGCGGCATCCCGACCGGACCTCATCATTACCGACCTGAAAATGGGCGGGATGGACGGCATGTCTCTTTTCGAGGAGGTGCGCAAGCAGGCGCCGATGCTGCCTGTCATTATCCTGACCGCCCACGGCACGATACCCGATGCCGTTTCCGCCACCCGGCGTGGCGTATTCGGGTTTCAGCCCAAGCCGTTCGACGGAAAGCAGCTGCTCGAGCAGGTTGAGCAGGCGCTGCGGCTCTCTGGATCCGGGCCGGGGACCATCGAGGAGGACTGGCGGCGCGAGTTCGTGACGCAGAGCCCCAAGATGGAGAACGTGCTCCACCAGGCGCGGCTGGTCGCTCAATCGGATGCGAGCGTGTTTATCCAGGGCGCCAGCGGCACCGGAAAGGAATTGCTCTCCC
This sequence comes from Gammaproteobacteria bacterium, assembly GCA_041490545.1. Classification (GTDB taxonomy): domain Bacteria; phylum Pseudomonadota; class Gammaproteobacteria; order Burkholderiales; family SG8-39; genus VBDM01. The sequence goes on along the minus strand of JBGPTG010000009.1, from coordinate 11,464 downwards.
GGGCGATCCACCGCGCCAGCCGCCGCGCAGACGGGCCCTTCGTGGCCGTGAATTGCGCCGCCATTCCGGAAAACCTGCTGGAATCGGAGTTATTCGGCCATAGGAAGGGGGCTTTTACCGGTGCGATCTACGATCACAAGGGGCTGGTGCCTGCCGCGGACGGCGGCACGCTCTTTCTCGACGAGATCGGCGACATGCCGTTGTCTCTCCAGGCGAAGCTGCTGCGCGTGTTGCAGGACCACGAGGTGCGGCCGGTCGGGGCCACGCACGGCATGCCGGTGGACGTGCGCGTCATCTCCGCAACACACCGTGACCTCGATGCCCAGATGAAAGGGGCGCGCTTCCGCGAGGACTTGTACTACCGCCTGAACGTCGTTTCCCTGGTGCTGCCGCCCCTCGCCGAGCGGCGCGAAGACATCGTCCCGCTGGCCATGCACTACCTCAAGAGCACCGCCGAGCGCTACAAGAAAGATGTGCGTGCCTTTGCGCCGGAGGCGTTGGAACTGCTCTTGGCAGCGGCATGGCCCGGAAATGTGCGCCAGCTGGTCAACGCCGTGGAGCAGATGGTGGCGCTGTGTCCCTCCGGTGTGGTGCCCGCCTCCCTGGCGCAGCAGGCGCTCAAGGAGCTGCCGATGCCGCTCGCCTCACTCGAGCAGGCCCGCAGCGCATTCGAGCGCGACTACTTGGTTCGCATTTTGCGCATGACCGGGGGCAACGTCACTCACGCGGCGAAGCTTGCGCAGCGCAACCGCACCGAGTTTTACAAGCTTCTGGAGCGCCACCAGCTCGAGTCGAAGATGTTCAAGCTCGAAAAGAGCTGAACGCGCACCTGCTGTCGTCCTCGGACGACATGGAAATCCTATTCGATTCAGCCCGATCTGCGGCGGCGTTCGGGCGGGCGTCGTCGGCAGGTGACACTTCGGGCTCGGCGCGCGTCTCGATTATCCGTCTAACTATCTGAAGCGACTGTTCAAGTGTTTTCTGGCACGGTGCTTGCCGTGTCCTGCCGGATTACAGGATTCTGTCGCGCCGGAAACGCGCCCGGGTCCGTACGAATCCTGAGGGAGAAGCCGTTCATGAACGCAAGAACGTCCTGGGCCCGGATCGGCCGGCCGGTGGCAGGAATCGCCGCCGTCGTGGCGCTGCTCGGTCTGGCGATTGCGATAATCCGGGGACAGACCGGCGCTCAGCCGGGGGCGGCAACGCCGGCTGCCGGGCGGGCGAGCGTCGGCAGTTGCGCGATTTGCGGCGCAGTTGTATCGATCCGGATTCTTGAAGTTCGCGACGAGTCTGCAGAAAACGGCACCGATGCCGGGACTCCCGCAGGGCTGCAAGCCGGCGGCCGGCACGGCGACGCAGAGGCGAGTCGCTCCACGACGATCCTCGGATTCTCAGGGGGTGTCTTTGCCGCGGGCGAGCCGGTGGTGAAGAAGCGCCCCGCCTACCGCGTTACGGTGCGCATGGACGATGGCTCGTTTCGCACCGTGTCGCTGTCCAGTCCTCCCGCGTTCGCCGTCGGCGACAAGGTGCGCGTGGTCGAAGGAAAACTCGCGCGGGGGTAAGATTCCGGCACCCCATGAACGTTCAACCAAGGAGAACAACATGAAAAGCGTCAAAAGGAGTATCGCGCGCGTTCTTGTCGTTAGCATCTTCTGCCTCGGCCTGCCGATTCCGGCGGCCCACGCCGAATTGGTGGCCACCGACGCGGCGGACACCGCTCAGCCGATCCGCACCAGTGCACGCGAACGAATCGCAACCCTTCTCGATCGCGCCGAGGTCCGCGCCGGGCTGGAGCGCCATGGCGTCAGTGCCTCGGAGGCGAAAGCCCGGGTGGACGCTCTGAGCGACGACGAAATCGAGCGCGTTGTCGCGCGCCTGGACGCGCTTCCCGCGGGGGGAGACCCGATAGAGGCCGCACTCCTGATCGGGTTTCTGGCATTTATCATTCTCCTCATAACCGACATACTGGGATTCACCAAGGTGTTCAGTTTCACCCGCTCGGCCAAGTGATCGATCGCACCTCGTCACGCCGGCATAGCGCCCGCCGCTTTCTGGCGGCGGGTATTTTCCTGATATTGCTTGCAGGCTGCGCCTCACCGCAGCTGCAGGCGGTTGCGGAAGACGGGCTCGAAAAGATTCCCCAACGCGTCGAGCTCGACGGCGTCCCGTTCTACGCACAAGAAGAGTACCAGTGCGGTCCGGCCGCCCTGGCGATGGTGCTGGGCGCTGGCGGCAATCCGGTCGAGCCGGAGATGTTGCGGCCGCAAGTCTATGTTCCGGACAGGCACGGCAGCCTCCAGGTGGAAATGCTCGCTGCCGCGCGCCGCAATGGTTTCGTCGCCGTCGAGTTGAAACCCAGCCTCACGAACCTGCTTGTAGAGATTGCGGCTGGCAACCCGGTTATCGTATTGCAGAACCTCGGCTTCGACTGGAGCCCGGTGTGGCACTACGCCGTCGCGATCGGCTACGACTTGGAGGCGAGTCGGTTGGTGCTGCGTTCGGGCGGTCAGCGCAGGTTGGAGGCGCGAATCGATGCCTTCGAGGGTACTTGGAAGCGGGGGGGATACTGGGCCATGGTGGCGTTGCCTCCGCAACGGCAATCTGCCACATTGTCGCTCCCGGAGTATTTGGCGGCGGTGGTGAAGCTCGAAAAGGCCGGCCAGCCGGGACCCGCAGGGATCGCCTACAGTCGCGTTCTCGAACGCGCGCCGGATGATCTGGTCGCGCTGCTCGGCCTCGGCAACACGGCCTATGCCCGCGGCGACTTCACCGCGGCAGAAGGCGCCTTCCGCAAGGCAGTGCTCGCTCACTCGCAGTCGGCCGCGGCACACAACAACCTCGCGCAGACGCTGGCCGAACTGGAGCGCAACGACGAGGCGCTGGTCGAAGCACGTGCCGCGGTGGGCCTGGGCGGGCCGCTGCGAGAGGTAGCGGCGCGGACGCTGGATTCGATCGCGGCGCGCGCCGGTCAGCCTGACACTGCGGGCGCGCGCTGAGCGGGCCTACACTGCGATCGGTGCCTTGATCGCGGGGTGCGGATCGTAGCCTTCGAGCGTGAAATCCTCGTAACGAAAGCCGAAGATGTCGGTCGCGGCTGGGTCGAGCCGCATGCGCGGCAGCGGCCTGGGTGTGCGCGACAGCTGCTCCCTCGCCTGGTCGAGATGGTTGAGGTACAGATGCGCGTCGCCCAGGACGTGGACGAATTCGCCGGCTTTCAAGCCCGTGACCTGCGCGGTCATCAGGGTAAGCAGTGCGTACGAGGCGATGTTGAACGGCACGCCGAGGAAGATATCGGCGCTACGCTGATAGAGCTGGCAGGAGAGCTCGCCCTCGGCGACGTAGAACTGGAAGAGCGCGTGGCACGGCGGCAGCTTCATCCGGTCGATCTCGGCAGGATTCCAAGCGGTGACGACGTGGCGGCGCGAGTCGGGGCGCTCGCGGATCGATTTCACCACCTGCGCGATCTGGTCGATCGAGCCGCCGTCGGCTGACGGCCAGCTGCGCCACTGCGAGCCGTACACCGGGCCGAGTTCGCCGCGTTCGTCGGCCCACTCGTCCCAGATGGTCACGCCGCGCTCCTGCAGCCAGCGCACGTTGGTGTCGCCCCGCAGGAACCACAGCAACTCGTAGACGATCGACTTGAGGTGGACCTTCTTGGTGGTGAGCAGCGGAAAACCCTGCCGCAGGTCGAATCGCATCTGCCAGCCGAACGTGGACAGCGTGCCGGTCCCGGTGCGATCGGTCTTTTTCACCCCGCGCTCCAGCACGTGGCGCATGAGATCCAGGTACTGCTTCATCGTAGTCCGCGCGATTCCGCGTTCATTGCGGCGCCCGCCTTGAATGCGGCGGAATCGCGCGCCAGGCCCAGGCGATCGTTAGGAAGAAGGCGCAATAGGCCGAGGCAAAGACCCATTCCGGAAAATCGTAGTAGAGAAGGCGCGCAAGCCACCTTCCGATGAAGCTGCGCTCTTCGTGTCCGGCGTCCCGCAGGAGGTCTTCCCAGCGCGTCAGCGGGCAGGTGATGCCGAAGAGAGCTTCGATCGCCACGAAGGCGATCGCCGCAAGATGCAGCGTGCGGAACGCTCGGTTGCGGACCCAGTTCCAGCGTCGCGCTCCGGCGAGAGTCAAGGCAAAGCCACCCACGATAAACAGCACGAACATGACGTGCAGGACGAGGATCGCGTCGGAAAGCCATTCGGCCGCCATGGGCGACTCATTCGCCCGGCTGCGGCTCGCCCGCTGCCACGGGTCGCAAAGGGTCGGCGCACCATTCGCTCCAGGAGCCGGGGTACAGGCGGGCGCCGCGCAAGCCGGCGATTTCCATCGCCAGGAGATTGTGGGCGGCCGAAACGCCCGAGCCGCAATAGTGCACGCTGCGCTCCGGGCGCGCACCCCCAAGCGCCGCGGCGAGTTCCGCCGCGAGCATCTGCGGAGGCTTGAAACAACCCTTCGCATCCAGGTTGTCCCGGAAAAAGCGGTTGCGAGCACCTGGAATGCGCCCGCCCACCGGGTCGAGAGTTTCGTTCTGGCCGCGGAAACGATCGGGAGCGCGGGCATCGAGAAGCACGCTGCCGGGCTCGCCGAGGCTGGCAAGCACGAATCGCGCGTCCACCCAGTTATCGTCGGCTTGCCCCGAAAATTGCACCGCGCGCGGCGCAGGAAGGTCGGCGGTTTGCGGCCGCCGTTCGGCAGTCCACTGGTTCCAGCCGCCGTCGAGCACCGCGACCGGAAGATGCCCGAGCCAGCGCAGCAGCCACCACAACCTGGCAGCGAACAAACCCCCTTGCGCATCGTAGGCAACGACCTGCTTGCCCGAATCGACGCCCGCCCGCCCGAGTTTTTCCGCAAGCACGGAGGGATCGGGGAGGGGATGGCGCCCGTTGCTGCCGTTTCGAGGTCCGGACAGGTCGTCGTCCAGATGCACGAAGCGCGCTCCGGGGATGTGCGATGTCAGGTAGTCGGCGCGCCCGCGACCCGGATCGGCGAGGTCGTGGCGACAATCGAACACCACCCAGTCGGGATCGTCGAGGTGCTGCGCGAGGATTTCGCTGTCGGCGAGCGCCATCAGGATCATGGCGCTATCTTAACCGCGGGACAGGCGGAGCCGGAAGGACGGCCCGCTCCCTACGCGCTCCCGGCAAGGCCGCGGCGGATGTACTCGTGGAAATGCATCATGCCGTCTTCCATGGGCGACTGGTACGGCCCGACTTCGTTGTCCCCGCGCTCGTAGAGCGCGCGGCGACCGCGGTCCATGAGCTTGGCGATCTCGTCGTCTTCGATCGCGGTTTCCATATAGGCGGCGCGTTCGGCCTCGATGAATTCGCGCTCGAAGTGCACGATCTCCTCGGGGTAGTAGAACTCGACGACGTTGGTGGTGAGCGCCGGCGAACGCGGCAACAGGGTACTCACGACCAGCACGTGCGGGTACCACTCGATCATCACGTTGGGGTAGTAGAGGAACCAGATGGCGCCCTGCCTGGGCGTGCGGCCATCGAGGAATCGCATCAGGGCCTGGTGCCACTTGGCGTACGCGGGCGTGCCGGGCTTGGCAAAGCCGTCCTTGACGCCTACCGTCTGCGCCGACCAGGCCTCCTCGGCGAGTTCCCACTTGAGATCGTCGCAGGTGACGAAATTTCCGAGCCCGGGGTGGTAGGGCACGACGTGGTAGTCCTCGAGATACACCTCGAGAAAGGTTTTCCAGTTCTGCTCGAATTCCATCACCTCGACGTGGTCCAGCAGGTAGCCGGAGAAATCGAACTGGTCGGCGAGCGAAAGCCCGGCGAGGTCGCGGGCGACGTCGCGCTTGCCGGAGAACAGTAGCCCGTGCCAGTTCTGCAGTTCGCTCCTGCCCAGATTCAGGCAGGGGTTGTCGGGGAAATGCGGGGCGCCGAGGAGCTCGCCCTGCATGTCGTAGGTCCAGCGGTGCAGCGGGCACACGATATTGGTCGCGTTGCCGCGCCCCTGCAGCAGCGTCGACTGCCGGTGTCGGCAGACGTTCGAGAGGAGTTCGACGCCGTTGGCGTTGCGCACCAGCACCTTGCCGCGGTTCATCCAGTCGAGCACGTGATAGTCGCCCGGGTTGGGCACCATCAGTTCGTGGCCGACGTAAGCCGGGCCGTTCGCGAACAGCAGCTTCTGCTCCAGTTCGAAGACGCGCGGATCCAGATACCACGACACCGGAAGCTGGGAAGTATTGGGTTTCAGCTTCCGCGAACTGGGCAGGTCGGACATATTGAGTGCGGGCTCCCTGATGGGATTTAAAATGCGCGCGATTCTAGCCCCTTTCTCCCCCGCCTTCCAGCGGTTTTTCCTTTCGGGAAGAGCTTTTTTCGGAGATCAATTTGACCCTGCCTCCTCCATAGGCTATTTTGCCCTTTTCCAGAACGGCGTGCCCCGAGTGGGCAGCATCGCGACCCATGTCCAAACCTGTCAAACCCGACCAGCCCGCGAGCTTTGAAGCCGCCCTCGCTGAACTGGAGAAAATCGTTGCCAGCATGGAGTCGGGGAAGCTGACGCTCGAGCAGTCCCTCGCCGCCCACAAGCGGGGCCTGGAGCTGGCCCAGCATTGCCAGGGAGTGCTCACGCGCGCGCAGCAGCAGGTCAAGGTGCTCGAAGAAAACACCTTGAAGAACTTCCCCGGTGACGACGAACAATGACTTTACCGCCTGGATGGCAAACGTCCAGGCGCGTGTCGAAGCTGCGCTGGCCCGGTTTCTTCCCTCGGAGAGAATCGCCCCGCAGCGCCTGCACCAGGCGATGCGCTACGCGGTGCTCGGCGGGGGCAAGCGCGTGCGCCCGTTGCTGGTGTTTGCCGCGGGCGAAGCGGCCGCGGGCGATTCCGGTGTCGATCCCCTGCGGCTCGAAGCCGTGGCCTGCGCCGTCGAGTGCGTTCATGCCTATTCGCTGGTCCACGACGACCTGCCATGTATGGACAACGACGTGCTTCGTCGCGGCAAACCCACGTGCCACGTCGAGTTCGACGAGGCCACCGCCCTGTTGGTGGGCGACAGCCTGCAGGCGCTCGCGTTTCAACTGCTCGCCGAGCATCGCCTCGCCGGCGATTCGGGCACGCAGATCGAGATGATCAGGATATTCGCCGTGGCCTGCGGCAGCCGAGGCATGGCGGGCGGCCAGGCGATCGATCTCGCCAGCGTGGGACAGGTGCTGAGCCTGCCCGAGCTCGAGCACATGCACATCCACAAGACTGGCGCGCTGATCCGGGCGTCGGTCGCGCTCGGCGTGCGCTGCGCGAACGCGCCCGGGCCCGAGCAGCTGGCGCGTCTCGATCGCTACGCGAACTGCATCGGGCTCGCCTTCCAGGTGGTGGATGACGTCCTCGATCAGGAGTCTTCGACGGCGACCCTGGGCAAGACCGCCGGCAAGGACGCCGCCAATCACAAGCCGACCTACGTGTCGGTGCTCGGTCTGGCGCGCGCAAGAGCGCTTGCCGAGGAACTGCGCCAGCAGGCGCAGGCCGCGCTTTCGGGGCTGGGCGCGGGGACGCGCCGGCTTTCCGAGCTGGCGGACTTCATCGTCCTGCGCAAGTTCTGAGCGGGTCCGGCACGAAGACCGGCGGGGCGACGCGGTCGCCTTGCGTGGTTTTTGAACGCACCGGGGGCGGAGGATCCGGCGGTCCGCAGGGAATTGCCGCATAATCCGGGCCCATGAGCGCCATCGGACAGGCGGATCTTCCCGGAGCGCGCCCGGAATCCGGGTCGCCCGGTTTCGACCCGACCCGCTACGAACTGCTGAAGACCATCGACGATCCGGCCGCGCTGCGCGGCCTGGACCGCGCGGAATTGCAGCGCCTGGTGGAAGAATTGCGCGCGTACATTCTGGCGTCGGTCAGCCAGACGGGCGGCCACCTGTCCTCGAATCTGGGCACGGTCGAGCTGACCGTCGCGCTCCATCACGTGTTCGATACGCCTCGCGATCGCATCGTCTGGGACGTCGGCCACCAGACCTATGCGCACAAGATCCTCACCGGCCGCCGGGAGGCAATGGCGCGGCTGCGCATGCAGGGCGGGATCTCGGGATTCCCGCGCCGGAGTGAAAGTGAGTACGACACGTTCGGGACGGCGCATTCGAGCACCTCGATAAGCGCGGCGCTCGGCATGGCCCAGGCCTCGAGATTGAAAGGCGAAACCGGCGAAAAGCGGCGCCACGTGATCGCGGTCATCGGAGACGGGGCGATGTCGGCCGGCATGGCCTTCGAGGCCCTGAACAACGCCGGTGTCATGGACACCGATCTGCTGGTCATACTCAACGACAACGACATGTCGATCTCGCCTGCGGTCGGGGCGCTCAACCGCTATCTGGCGCGGCTCATGTCGGGCGGCTTTTACGCGGCGGCCAAGCGGGCCGGCGAGAAAGTCCTCGGCGGCGTCCCGCCGCTGCTCGAACTCGCCAAGAAAGTCGAGGAGCACGCCAAGGGGCTGGTCGTGCCCTCGACCTTGTTCGAGGAATTCGGCTTCAACTACGTCGGGCCGATCGACGGCCACGATCTGGGTTCGCTGATTCCGACGCTGAAGAACATCAAGGCGCTGAAAGGGCCGCAGTTCCTGCACGTGGTCACCAAGAAGGGGCAGGGCTACAAGCTCGCCGAGGCCGACCCGGTGCTCTATCACGGGCCCGGCAAGTTCGATCCTGCCGAGGGAATCAAGAAATCGAGCGGCGGAAAGCCGACGTATACGCAGGTGTTCGGCCAGTGGCTGTGCGACATGGCGAAGCTCGATTCCCGCCTGGTCGGCATCACGCCGGCGATGCGCGAAGGCTCCGGGATGGTCCGCTTCGCCGCGGAATTTCCCGAGCGCTACTTCGATGTCGGTATCGCCGAGCAGCATGCGGTCACCTTCGCCGCGGGGCTTGCGTGCGAGGGCCTGAAGCCGGTGCTCGCGATCTACTCGACTTTTCTGCAGCGCGGCTACGACCAGCTGATCCACGACGTCTGCATCCAGAAGCTGCCGATCGTGCTCGCGCTGGATCGCGCCGGGCTGGTCGGCGGTGACGGCGCCACGCACAACGGCGCCTTCGACCTGAGTTTCCTGCGCTGCGTTCCCAACATGGTGGTGATGACGCCGAGCGACGAAAACCAGTGCCGCCAGATGCTGTTTACCGCGTTCGCGCTCGACCAGCCGGCGGCGGTCCGCTATCCGCGCGGCAGCGGCCCGGGTGCCGAAGTGAAGGCGGAGATGCGCGCGCTGCCGATTGGAAAGGGCGAAGTGCTGAGGCGCGGAAAAGGCGGCGTCGCCATTCTCGCGTTCGGCGCCATGCTGCACCCCGCGCTCGAGGCGGGCGAGGAACTGGATGCGACCGTCGCCGACATGCGCTTCGTCAAGCCCGTGGACGCCGATCTCGCGGCGGAACTGGCTGCAACGCACGGGCTCCTCGTCACCCTCGAGGAGAACGCGATCATGGGCGGCGCCGGGAGCGCGGTGGCCGAGGCGCTCGCCGCGCGCGCGATCTTCACGCCGCTCTTGCAGCTCGGGCTTCCCGACCGCTTCGTCGATCACGGCGACCAGGCGCAATTGCTCGCTTCGATCGGCCTCGACAGGGCGGGCATCGTCGCCGCAGTCCGCGCGCGGTTGGATTAGTCGACTCACGAAAACCCCCGTTCGCTTCGACAGGCCTTGAAAAGGCGGGAACGGCACGCATGTTAGAATCGTCCAATTCCTGAGCCACTTCCTGTGAAAGGCTCTCCATGAATACCCGCGATCCGCTCGCCATCCCCGACGTGCAGAGTTCCGAGGACCGGCGCAAGCTGGCGATCGATCAGGTCGGCATCAAGGCCATCCGCCACCCCATCCGCGTCGCGGAGCGTTCCGGCGGCACCCAGAACACCATCGCCATGTTCAACATGTACGTGGGGCTGCCGCACCAGTTCAAGGGCACGCACATGTCGCGCTTCGTCGAGATACTCAATGCGCACGAGCGCGAGATCTCGGTCGATACCTTCAAGGTCATGCTCGACGAAATGGTCGAGCGGCTCGAGGCGCAGTCGGGACGCATCGAAATGAGCTTCCCGTATTTCATCACCAAGGCGGCGCCGGTGTCGAAGGTGAAGAGCCTGATGGACTACGAGGTGACCTTCGCCGGCGAGATCGCCAAGGGCGAGAAGTGCTTCAGGATGAAGGTCGTGGTGCCGGTCACGAGCCTGTGCCCCTGTTCGAAACGCATCTCCGACTACGGCGCGCACAACCAGCGCTCGCACGTGACCATCACGGCGCGCACCAAGGGCTTCGTGTGGATCGAGGAGCTGGTCGGCTACGCCGAAAAGCACGCCTCCAGCGAGCTCTATGGCCTGCTCAAGCGCCCCGACGAGAAGTTCGTCACCGAGCGCGCCTACGACAATCCCAGGTTCGTCGAGGACATGGTGCGCGACGTCGCCGCCGACCTGAACCGGGACAAGCGCATCGAGTCATACGTGGTGGAGTCGGAGAACTTCGAGTCCATCCACAACCACTCCGCCTACGCGCTGATCGAGAAAGACAAGACCCGGAAATAAATCCCGGATCTGGCCAGGATAAGGAAGGGGTAACGGGGAAACCCTCAGGGTTTCCCCGTTCGTATCAGAATTAAAACCGCCTTGTCAGCACCATGAACTGCCCCTCGCGCTTCATCTCCATGCGGTTGAGGAAGCTCATGCCGAGCAGCGCCACCGGCATCTGGCTGCTCTCCAGGACCGCGCCCTCGACGTTGTTCATCACGATGTCTCCGACGCGAACGCTGTCCAGGCGCACGCGGTAGGCGGTCGCGGTCCCGTTCGCCGTGCCCATCAGGCCGGGCTGGCCGCTGCGGTAGTCGATGCCCAGGCGCCGTGCGTCCGCCGCGGACAGGGCGATCGAGGTGGCGCCGGTGTCGACCAGGAAGCGCACCACCCCGCCATTGATCTGGCCATCGACGAAGAAGTGGCCGCGGGGATCGGCCGTGAGGGTGACGCTCTGCGCGGAAGACGCGGGCGCGGGCCCGGTGTGGTGCTGGCCCAGTTTCAGCGTTTTCTTCTGCTCGTTGATGAGGAAGGTCGCCGATTCGCGGTCGGTCGAGATCAGGACGATGCCCTCGGCGGTCTTCTGGCCGGCCGAGAGCACGCGTGGCGCCCCGCCGTCGATCGTCACCACAGCCTTGCCGGGAAAGAGCCCGATGACGTTCACTTCGGCGCCGAAGGCACGCGCTGAGAACAGGGCGAGCGGCGCGATTACAATAACCAGGCGCAAGCTGGACACGGAACCTCCCCAATGAAGCCCGTCGCGATTTTCCGCCACAGCAGTACCGAAGGGCCAGGCTATTTTGCCAGTTTTCTGGATTCGCGCCGCATCCCCTGGACGATCGTCAAGGTGGACGCGGGCGAGGCGGTGCCCGCCGACCCCGTTGCCTACTCGGGACTGGTCTTCATGGGCGGACCGATGAGCGTCAACGACAACCTGCCCTGGATCCCCAGGGTGCTGGCGCTGATCAACGCGGCGGT
>JBGPTG010000008.1:0-26652 GCA_041490545.1 Gammaproteobacteria bacterium | reverse complement strand
GTCGCCGCAGCTCTTCAAGCAGCTGCTGATGATCGCCGGCTACGACCGCTACTATCAGATCACGCGCTGCTTTCGCGACGAGGACCTGCGCGCCGACCGCCAGCCCGAGTTCACCCAGATCGACTGCGAGACCTCGTTCCTCGGCGAGGTGGAGATTCGCGCGATTTTCGAGGGACTGATCCGGAGTATCTTCAGGGAGGTGCAGGGTGTGACGCTCCCGGATCCCTTCCCGGTGATGAGTTACGCGGACGCCGCGCACGACTACGGTTCGGACAAGCCCGACCTGCGCATGCCGCTGAAATTCACCGAGCTCACCGAGGTCATGAAGTCGGTCGAGTTCAAGGTGTTTTCTGGCCCGGCGAACACGCCCGCGCACCGCGTCGCCGGGCTGCTGGTTCCCAGGGGAGGCGAGCTGACGCGCGGGGAGATCGACGCCTACACCGAGTTCGTCGGAATCTACGGCGCCAAGGGCCTCGCATGGATAAAGTTCAACGAGATTTCGAAAGGCCGCGACGGCATGCAGTCGCCCATCGTGAAGAATCTTTCCGATGCGGCGCTCAAGGCCGTGGTCGATCGCTCAGGTGCAAAGAACGGCGACCTGATGTTCTTCGGAGCGGGCAAGGTCAAGGTGGTGAACGACGCGCTCGGCGCGCTGCGCGTGAAAATCGGCCACGAGAAGGGCTTCGCCTCGAAGGACTGGCGGCCGCTGTGGGTGGTCGACTTCCCGATGTTCGAATACGACGAGGAAGCAAAGCGCTGGAACGCGATGCACCATCCGTTCACCGCGCCCAAGGACGGCCACGAAGATCTTCTTTCCACCGATCCGGGCGCTGCGCTCGCCAAGGCCTACGACATGGTGTTGAACGGCTCGGAGATCGGCGGCGGCTCGGTGCGCATACATCGCGAGGAAGTGCAGTCCAAAGTATTTCGCGCGCTGTCGATCGGCGCCGAAGAGGCGAAGCAGAAATTCGGCTTCCTGCTCGATGCGCTGCAGTACGGCGCGCCGCCCCACGGCGGCATCGCCTTCGGCCTCGATCGCATCGTCGCCATGATGGCCGGCGCCGAATCGATCCGCGACGTCATCGCCTTTCCGAAGACACAGCGCGCGCAGTGCCTGCTGACGCAGGCGCCTTCGCCGGTGGACGAGAAGCAGTTGCGCGAGCTGCATATCCGGCTGCGGCGGTCGGAGAAGGCACCTCCGAAGGTACCGTAAGTCCACGCCGCGCTTCGCATTTGGTGCAAGGACCGATCGGTTCACGTCAGATCATTCTCGTGGCCATTTGATCTCCCTCGCATCGACACGGTAGGCTGGGGCACCGGCCTTGTCAAAACGCGCGCCGCAGCCCTTTTCAAGTGATACCCAATTAGGTATAATCCGCCCGATGCGAGAGCATAAACCCAGGGAAGAGAAGCCGCTTCACTGGGTCGGTTCCGCGAAGAAGGACCTGCTCGGCTTCCCCGCGCAGGTGATGGACGACGTGGGCTTTGCCTTGGGCGTGGTCCAGTACGGCGGCCATCCGCCCTCGGCCAAGCCCTGGAAGGGGCTCGGGCCCGGAGTGCTCGAGATCGTCGAGAACGACGGATCGGGGACCTACCGGGCGGTGTACACGGTGCGCTTTCGCAAGGCGGTGTACGTGCTGCACGCTTTTCAGAAGAAATCGCCCTCGGGAATCCGGACGGTGCGAACCGACGTCAAGCTCGTGGCGACGCGGCTCTCGGACGCAATGCGAGACTATGAGGAACGCTATGGCAAAGAAGCGGATTGAAGTGGAAGCGGGAAGCGGTGATGTCTTCACCGATCTCGGCTACGCCGACGCAAAAGAGCGCCGGTTGAAGGTGCGTCTCGCGATCGAGGTAAACCAAGTCCTTGAGAAGCGCGGACTGCCCCAGGCGCAGGCGGCGAAACTTCTTGGGCTCCGCCAGCCGCACGTGTCGGACCTCGTTCGCTACCGGCTCAGCCGGTTCTCGGTGGAGCGCCTGATGGAATTCCTGACCCTGCTCGGCAAGGACGTGGAGATTCGGATTACGCAAAGGCCCGCGCGAAGGTCCTCAACGTCGGTGCGCGTGCATCATGTTGCATAACAGTTGAACGACTGTCTTGTACCGCCTCGCGTCCTTTCTCGCCGTTCTCGGACTGGCGTTCCCGCTCCTACTGTCCCCGGCGGCGGCTGCCGAAATCGCCGTCGCCGCGCTGCCGCCCGAGGCGCGCACGACGCTCACGCTCATCCGTTCCGGCGGACCGTTTCCGTACAGACAGGACGGCAGCGTATTTGGCAACCGCGAGCGGCTGCTGCCGCCGAAGGAACGCGGCTACTACCACGAATACACGGTAAAGACGCCGGGCGCGAGGGATCGCGGCGAGCGGCGCGTCATCGCCGGCGGCGAGCCGCGCGCTCCGCGCGAGATTTACTACAGCGACGACCACTACCGCAGTTTCAGAAGGATCAGGGAATAGCGCGATGAAAGCCGACTGGATCAACGATCCCGCAAAAGCGGGCGTGTTTCACCTATCCGAGGATGCGCGCGAGCTTGCGCGCGCCGCAGCCGCGGCGGGACTGATGGTGATCTACCTTGATATAGGTCACGCGCACGACAAGGAGGGTTTCCTCGCCGATGCATCGAGGGCGATGCGTTTTCCGGACTGGTTCGGGGGCAACTGGGACGCCTTTGCCGACTGCCTGAAGGACCTATCGTGGCTGCAGGCGAAGGGGTGGGTGGTCATTCTCGAGAAGAGCAAGCATTTCTGTGGTGGGCACGGTCACGAGTTCAAGGAAGCGATGGACATCATGGCCGAAGCCGCGGCTTACTGGCGAAGCCAAGGCAAGCCCTTCTGGACGCTGATCGGTGGCCCCGATGGGTGGAAATCGGGCTGGCCGGAGATGCCTTCTACTTGAAGCTGGCGTGAGTTCTCCGCCTCGAGCCCCATCGCGTGTTCGGCACATTTTGACACTCGTGCGAGGATGTCTTACTCTCTGTGTAGCCGTTACACATGGAGGTTCCTATGCCAACGAACCTGGCCATCGATGATGTGTTGCTGGAGCGAGCCCGCCGGATTGGCAAGCTGCGCACGAAGAAGGAAACCGTCACACAAGCCTTGACCGAATTCATCCAGCGCCGCCGGCAACGGGACATTCTCAAGGCTCTCGGTACGATTGAATTCCGGAAAAGGTGGGACTACAAGAAAGACCGTCGCGATCGTGAACCTGGTCGTTGACACGTCCGTATGGTCTTTGGTGTTGCGACGGCCGCGGGTCGATGAAAACGATCCCCACGTCCGTGCGTTTCGCTGGCACCTTGAATCCGGCGACGGGCATTTTCTGATCGGCAATATTCTTCAGGAACTCCTTGACGGGCTGCGGTCCACGAAACAGTTCGACCGCTTGCTGGCTCTCCTGGACCCATACCCGCTTCTTGAACTGGATCGGCAGACCTATGTCGCCGCCGCTCGCCTGCGGGCCGTGTGTTGCTCCAAAGGAGTCAATGCCGGCCCGGTCGATTTCCTGATTGCGGCGGCATGCTGTCAGTACGGATTTCCGCTGCTCACCGCCGATAAAGACTTTGTGCGAATTGCCGGTCATTGCGACCTCGTCACCTTGCCCGTCTAGATCGATTGTTCTGCCGTACTTTTTTTTGTTCTCTTAGCAACACAACAGGCAGCGACAATATCGCTATTGGAGTTAGTGCCGGAGCGTTCTCCGCAAGGGTAACCACCAGCAGTCCGTATTCCGAGCCGGCCACCTGAGGTTCGGGACAGCCAGTTGATTTCGGTGCCAAGGGCTGGGTGGTGATCCTGGAGAAGAGTAAGCATTTCTGCGGCGGGCACGGACACGCGGCGACCGAGGCCCTGGACGCGATGGACGCGGCGGCCGCGCATTGGCGCGCGCAGGGCAAGCCCTTCTGGATCCTGATCGGCGGGCCCGACGGCTGGAAGTCAGGCTGGCCGGAGATGCCCTCGGCCTAGAGGCGGTACCCGCCCGTGCGCTCGCGCCGCACGCCGAAGCGCAGCGACAGCAGCACCGAGTTGTAGCGCCAGTCGGCGCTCGGCGTCGCCGCGTCGCCGGCGACCGGCGAGTCGTAGTGCTCGAGCTCCAGGTCGAGGCTGACGCCGGGCTTCACCGCCCACGAGGCGAGGCCCCACAGGCGCACGGTGCCGGTCCAGCCGCCCGAGGGCACGCCGAACTTCTCCACGTGCTGCCGGCCCACGCCCGCGTCCAGCGCAAAGGCGAGCGGCGCGAGGCCCTCGTATTCGACGTAGGTCCCGACCTCGACGGTCTGCACCCGCTTCGGGGCGAAGTAGCCGACGGCGGCGGCGTGCTCGTAGGCGAGCTCGCCGTAGGACGCATTGATCTCGGCGGACGGAAGGACGCGGTATACGGGCCCGAGCTGGTAGCCGGTGCGGTGGTTGACGTCGCGGTCCCTGGCGGCTGTCGCGTCGGCGTCGAGGCGGCCGCTCTGGCCGCGCGCGCGTGCGCGCCAGGGCCCGTCGAGCGGCAGCTCGAACGTGCCCTTGGTCTCGGTCAATTCCACCGGCTCGGCGATCAGCCCGGGCGTCGCGACCAGCGGGTTCTGCACCACGCGCAACTCCAGCGCCGGCCCGTCGCTCGGGCTCTTCCAGCGCAGGCGTGCGCGGCGCAGCGCGTGGTTGCTCGCGCTCCCCTGGTCGGGGCTCAGCCGTGCGGTACCGGCGAGCGCGTCCAGCCTGAGCGCCGCGAGCGGCTGCCAGCGGCCGAAGAGCGCGAGCTCGTCGGCGCTGCCCGAGCTCAGGGGGTCGCTGACCCTGGCGTGCTCGGCGTGCACGCCGAGGCGCGATCGCGGCGTGAGCTTCCCGTCGAGCTCCAGGCCGGCGCGCAGCGTGCGGTTTTCGTCCGAATCGGCGCTGTGGCCGCCGTAGACGCGGAACGAGGGCGCCGATTCCGCGAGAGCGCCGTCGAGCCGCTCGCGCGTGCGCTCGTCGGCACGGATCGCAAGCGATCGCGCGTAGGCGTCGGCGGCCTCGGCGTGACGCTGCGCGCGCTGCCGCGCGCGAGCGAGCTCGAACCACGCCGTGGCGTTGCCCGGCTGGCGCGACACCCAGTCTTCGCACATCGCCACCAGCTCGTCGCTGCGCCCGGCGTCGCGCAGGATCCTGCCGAGGCCGGTGTACACGTCGGTTTCGCCCGGCGCCTTGCGGCGCGCGAGAGCATATTGCGCCAGCGCTTCGTCGACGGCGCCCGATTTGGCAAGCGCGTCGCCCAGCGCCATGGTGCCCCATGCGTCGCCGGGTTCCAGCTTCACGTAGCGCCGCAGCAAGGCGACGGCCTCGGCCGATCCCGGAGGCGACAGGCGCGCGAGCTGGAAGACGGCGCGCGAGTTGTCGGGTTCCGCCGCGAGCACCGCGCGGTACAGGGCCTTTGCGCGTTCGCGATCGCCGGCCGCATACGCGGCGTCGGCCTGTTGCAGCAGCGCGCTCTTCGGCCTCGCCTCCTGCGCATCGCCAGCCGGAGAATGGCCGGCGCAGAAGAGAGCCAGCAGCGCGACGATCGCGCACCGCGGTATCCGCGACCGTGCTCGACCCGAGCGCACTGCTTTCGCGAAACCGGGCGCTGCCGGCGAACCGGCGGTCATCGAGCCGTGGGTCGGAGCGTCCTCAGCCGCAGGCACAGCCGGACGAAGTGCACCGCGCTTATCACCGCGACCAGCACTCCCGAGGTCACCATCAGCGCGGACACGCGCATGGTCCACATCATGTGGCCCCTGCTCGCCGCGTGCGCGGCGGCCTCCTTGAGCATGAACGCAGCATCGAGCGCCCAGAACACGCCGCTCATGGCGACGACAACGCCAGCCGCGATCGCGAACTGCCTCGCGACCAGCAGCCAGGGCCTCGGCGCGCCGCCGCGACTCCGGCGCCATATCTCGCAAACGGGCATCCACAGCGCGCTGATGATGTAGAAAAGGCCGCCGATGCCGGTGCCGGGCAATCCAGGATTCATGGGCTAATGCCCCTTGTGGTAAGCGAGATAACGGCGCCGCAGGACCCATTCGGACCAGACGGCTTCGAGGAGGTAGAACCCGTTGACCAGCCGCAGCACGAAGAACGACGGCAGGCTGGCGAGCGTGCGCCAGAACTCGCGGCGCGGGATCGCGCCCACCAGCAGCGGGACGAGGATCGCCGGCGCGTCGATGAAATAGGCCAGCAGCAGCCAGGGACTCTGCAGCACGATCGCCAGCAGCGGCAGGACGACGAGGAACGCGAGGGACGCGGCGATCGCGTCCCACAAGGCCACCGCCACCGCCGAGCGCAGGAACGGCACCGTCAGCAGGCCCTTCCAGTGCAGCGTGACGTTCTGGATGAAGCCGTGGCTCCAGCGGTGCAGCTGCTTGCTCATGAAGCGGAAGTTGTACGGTTCCACCGGATAGCAGACCGCCTCGGGCACGAAGCGCACGCCGACGCCCGCCTGGTGGAAGCTCCAGGTGAGGTCCATGTCCTCGGCGAGCGTGCGGTTCGGCCAGCCGCCGTGGCGGCGCATCAGCGCGGTGCGGTACATGGAAAAGCAGCCCGACGAGATCATCGGCCGATGGTAGTAGTCCTGCACCTGCTTGTAGAAGGTGAAGGCGAACAGGTACTCGATGAAGCGCCCGCGCTCCCACATCGAGCCGACGCGGCGCGGCACGACGAAGCCGCAGGCCGCACCGACCTCGTCGTGCGCGAAGCAGCGCATCAGCCGCTCGATCGCGCTCGGCTCGAGCGTGGTGTCGGCGTCGATCGCCATCACCAGTTCGGTGCCCACCCACGGCAGCGCAAAGCTCTGCGCACCCGCCTTGGAGCCGGTGTTGCGCGGCGGGCGGATCACGGTGACGCCGGCGCGGTGGCCCACCTCGCCGGTGCCGTCGGTCGAGCCGTCGTCGACGAGGATGATCTCCTCGGGCGGCTGCGTCTGCGCGAGCAGGCTCGCGATGGTGTCGCCGACGAACTCGGCTTCGTTGTACGCGGGGATGATGACGGTCAATCGCATGCACCGGATTATAGGTGCGCAGGGCTGTCGCTCCGCTGTCCTCGGCGGTGATTTATCACGCGGGCCGCGTGACTGCGCGTTCGCGCACACCCTGGTGTCGCCGGCAGGCGACAACTGCTGTTGAATCTGGGCCAAATGGCCCGCCTGGCGTGCGTCGCCCGCGAAGCCGCGGGCGACGTGCTCAGCCCTCGACCTTCACCCCCGCCTCGCGCAGCATGCGCCGCATCAGCACGGTCTGCGATTTCAGGTAGGGCTCGAGTTCCGCGCCGCGCGCAAAGATGTCCTCGACCTGGTTCTCCTCAAGGTACTTGCGCCAGCTCGCGGTCTTGACGAGGCGCGCGAACCAGTCCTCCCAGTAGCGCGCCGCCGCCTGCGACATTCCCGGCGCGCCGAGGATGCCGCGCGTGTTGGCGATAATGGGGATGTCTATGCCTTGCTCTTTCACCGGCGACCGCCTCGATGTCCTTGAACTGGCCGGATTTGTTCTCTTGAGTCCGAGCGACCTGACAATTCAGATTTGAAGGCGGAGACCGTCGACGAGGGCTTGGGTGCAGGCAGCAGCAGGAAGGGGACGAGCGAAGTAGAAACCCTGCATCTCGTCGCAACCGTGCTCCCGCAGGAAATCCAGTTGTCCTCGGGTCTCCACGCCCTCGGCGATCACTTTGAGATTCAGGCTGTGCGCCAAACCGATGATCGCAAGCGCGATTGCCGCATCGTCGGGATTCTTGTCGACGTCGCGCACGAAGGCCCGATCGATCTTTAGCGCGTCGAGCGGAAATCGTTTCAGGTACGCGAGGCTCGAGTAGCCGGTGCCGAAATCGTCTACGGAAAACCTGACCCCCGATTCCCTCAGCTCCCGCAGCGTATGGGCGATGCCCTCGGGATCTTTCATGAGCAGCGACTCGGTGAGCTCAAACTGAATCAAGGAGGGATCGATGCCGGTCTCGCCGAGAATCCTTCGCACGGTCGCCTGCAGGCCCTCCTCGTTGAACTGGCGTGCGGAAAGGTTAACGGCCACGGGTGGCGTCGACAGCCCCGCCTTGTTCCACGCGACGATCTGCCGGCAAGTTTCGCTCAGCACCCATTCGCCCACCGGGACGATCAGCCCGGTATCCTCGAGCACGGAGATGAATTCGGCGGGGGAGACCAGCCCCCTTTCCGGGTGCTGCCAGCGCAATAAGGCTTCAAACCCGCAGATCGTCCCGCTCGCCAAGTCCACCTTGGGCTGGTAGTGCAGCAAGAACTCGCGCCGCTGCAGTGCTCCCCGAAGTGCGGTCTCCGTTTGCACCCGCTTGAGCGCCCGCTCGTTCAACTCGCGGGTGAAAAACTGGAAGTTGTTGCGGCCCTGTTCTTTGGCGCGGTACATGGCGGCGTCGGCATTTTTTATCAGGATGTCCGCTTCCTCGCCGTCGCCCGGGAAAAGCGTGATGCCGACGCTCGCGGTGACGTAGGTTTCGTGCCCGTCCAGATGGAATGGGCGTGCCAGGGCGTCCACGATTTTCTGGGCCACAAGGGCGGCATCGCCCGGCCGGCCGAGATCCGAGAGTACGACGCCGAATTCGTCACCGCTGAAGCGCCCAACCGCATCGCCGCTTCGCACGCAGCTCGTCAACCGGCCCGCCGCCTCTTTCAGAAGCTTGTCGCCAGCATCGTGGCCTAAGGTGTCGTTGACCTGCTTGAATCGGTCCAGATCGACAAACAGCACTCCGATGGACCATTTGTTGCGCCGCGCCTGAACCAGCGTCTGGGCGAGGCGGTCGCGAAAAAGATGCCGGTTCGGAAGGCCGCTGAGGATGTCGAACTGGGCCAAATAGGAAAGACGCTCTTCGGCCTCTTTGCGCGCGGTGACATCTGCCTTGGCCCCGATCATCCGCGTCGCCTTGCCTTCGGCGTTGCGAATGACATGCCCGCGGTCGAAGACAAAGGCATAGCTGCCGTCTTTGCGTCGAAGGCGATACTCGTCGCTCCAGCTTTCGCCGCCGAGCTCAAGCACGCGATGAAGGTCAGTCACGATGCGGTCCCGGTCTTCCAAATGGATAAGCTCATACCAAGCTCTTGCGCCGGATCCGATGTCCTCCCGGAGGTATCCGAAGGCTGCGGTGAGGTTCTCGTTCCACCAGAGTTCATCGGCCGCAAGATCCCAATCCCAGACGACGTCGTTGGTGGCGCGTACGGCAAGGTTGAAGCGCTCGTTGCTCTTGCGCAACGCTTCCTCGGCGGCGATCCTGTTGCGGACGTCCCGGGAGATTGCTGCGATGATATCGGTGCCCCCGGACCGCACCACGCGCCGAGTCGATTCGAACGGCAGCAAGGAGCCGTCCTTGCACCGATAGTTGGAATACATGCCGCCGATCGCCGGCGATGACGGATCGGCGATCATTTCGTCATAGGACCTCTCCAGCTCCTCGCGACTCACCGGAAGCACGTCCTGTGGGCCCATGTTGAGCAGCTCCTCGCGCGAGTAGCCGAGCTGCTGGCACGCGGTGTCGTTCATGTCCACGAAACGCATCGTGGCGCGATCGATCAGCAGGATCATGTCCGCGGAAGCATCCATGGCGATCCGGAATCGGTGCTGCTCTTCCTGCGCGCGCTTGCGCTGAATGAACTGCCCGATCTGGCTGCCGATCACGCCGATGGTTTGCAGCAGTCGCTCGTCCGGTTCACGGACCTGGTGGCTGCTGAAACTCAGTACGCCAATCGTCTTTCCGTCCGATATGATCGGGAAGCCGAAAGTGCCGTGTATGCTGCAGTCCCGCGCGAGTGCCGCCAGTTGCTGAACGGAGCTGTCGTTCTCGATGTCGCGGCTCCAAAGCGGTTGGCCTGACTGCAGTATGCGGCCGGGCAGACCCACACCCGGCCCGAATTCGATGCCCCGCGAAGCGGTGATGAATTGCTCGATCCTGGGATCCGGCACGCCCCAAGCTTCGCTGACTCGCATGGTTCCAGAATTTTCGTCCAGCACGAAATATCGGCCGCAGTCCCAACTACCCGTTTCGCACACGGAACGAATCGCTCCTTCCAATGCCGTCGTCACGCTGTCGGCATGAGCGAGGCTCCGGGTCACCGAGTGCTCAAGCGCCCGCAATTGTTCGGCGCGCGCCTGCTCGGCGCGTGCGTTCGAGTCCTGAATCGCTCTTTCGATCGCAGGCGGCAGGCGAACCAGATTGTTCTTCAGTACGTAGTCGAAGGCGCCGTTCTTCAGGGCCCGGATCGCATAGTCCTCGCCGAGCGTGCCGGAGAGGAAGATAAATGGGATGTGAGGGGCGGCCTCACGCGCGATCGCGAGCGCGGACATGCCGTCGAATTGCGGCATGTTGAAGTCAGAGAGGACTACTTGAGGCAGGAAATCACGCAGCTCGCGCCGAAAATCCTCCTCCCGATCCACGCGACGCGTCTCCACGGCGAGACCGGCGCGCTTCAACTCGCGCACGGCGAGTTCGGCATCGGCTTCGACGTCCTCGACCATCAGGATTCGGAGGTCCCTCACGCTTGGCCCACCCGCATCTCCTTGCGTTCAAGCTTCTTATTGGTTTTTGTTGCTCCCCCGCCTAGACCATAAGCCCTGCAGTTCGATCTGGCAAGCATTGTCCAGCGTTAACAATGAGAACTCCGGTATATTTCATGAGTTGCACCAGGTTGTTGGACAATCCACTCTATCAGTAAGGGTAATTTCATCCCGCCGCCCAAACCGTCAGGTTCTTCACGCACCCGCGCGGATTGATATATCGTGTTTTCCTGACACGATGTGTCGGGTTTACCCGCTGGACGGCGCCAAGTCACCTGCTTAGGCTCGAATCGCCAAATGCACGCAACGGGACCGGGGGATAACGATACACACTGAATTTTCGGGCACCTGCTCGATGCTGGCGAAGGTGCGCTGGCGGCGGGCGCTCGTCTTCAATGTCTTCCTTGCCTCGGCGGCCGTCGGCGCGCAGCCCGTGCGTGCGGCGGATCTCGCGGACCTCAGCATCGAAGAACTGGGCAACATTCAGGTCACTTCGGTGTCGAGGCACGCCGAACGGCTCGCGGATGCCCCCGCGTCCATATTCGTGATCACGGGGGAGGACATCCGCCGCTCCGGGGCGACGCGTCTCGCTGAAGCCCTGAGGCTTGCGCCCAACGTCGAGGTCGCTCGCGCGAACGCTAATTCGTACGCGATCAGCGCGCGCGGTTTCAACAACACGACCGCGAACAAGCTGCTCGTGCTGGTCGACGGCCGTGCCGTCTACACGCCGCTGTTCTCCGGCGTTTTCTGGGACGCCCAGGACGTGATGCTCGAGGACGTCGAACGCATCGAGGTGATCAGCGGTCCCGGCGCGACGCTGTGGGGCGCGAACGCCGTGAACGGCGTGATCAACGTGATCACGCGGCGGTCTTCGGACACGCAGGGCGGGTACGCGTACCTGCAAGGCGGCAATCTCGAGCGGGGCTACGGCGCGCGCTACGGCGGCACGGCAGCGACAGACGGGTCGTATCGGGTCTACGCAAGGGTTTTCGACATCTTCAACACCTCGCGCGCGGACGGCGTCTCCGCGAGCGACGGCTGGGGCAAGGGGCAGATCGGATTTCGCTCCGACTTGGGGACCGCAGCGAACGGATTTACGCTGCAGGGCGACGCCTACCAGGGCAGGCTCGACCAGGCGATCGGCGACGATTCGCGCATTTCGGGGGGAAATCTGCTGGGGCGTTGGAATCGCGACCTTGCCGAGTGGGGTCGCCTGCAGGTGCAAACCTATTTCGACAACACCGAGCGCGACATCCCGGGAACGTTCGCCGAGCGCCTCAACATCTTCGATATCGAGTTCCTGCACGGCCTGCGGCCGATAGGGGCGCATGCGATCACCTGGGGCGGCGGCTATCGGTACGGGGACGATCACGTCAGCAACAGCGCGGTACTCGCATTCCTTCCCGCCGATCGCAACTTGCGCTGGGCGAATCTGTTCGCCCAGGACGAGATCCAGCTGGAAGACAACCTGCGGCTCACGTTGGGCACCAAGTTCGAGAACAATTACTACACCGGCACCGAGTTTCTGCCTTCGGCGAGGCTCGCCTGGAAACCCCAGCCGCAGCGGCTCGTTTGGGGCGCAGTCTCGCGCGCGGTACGGGCCCCGTCGCGGATCGACCGCGACCTGTTTGCGCCGAGCCAGCCGCCGTTCTTTTTGAACGGCGGTCCGGACTTCGTGTCCGAGGTCGTCAAGATCTTCGAAGTCGGCTACCGCGCTGAGCCCTCGCCGCTGGCGACGTATTCGATTTCGCTGTTTCACAACATCTACGACAGGTTGCGCAGCGTCGAGCCGGCGCCCGGAGGCGGCTTCGTTCTCGGGAACAAGATGGAAGGCACGGGCGACGGGCTCGAGGCCTGGGGCAGTTATCAGGCGGCAAGGAACTGGCGCCTGAGCGCGGGAGCGTCCTTCCTGAGACAGCGCTTGCGCCTGAATCCGGACAGCGGAGATACCAACGTGAGCGCTGCGGGCAACGATCCGGCGCACCAGTGGCTCCTGCGCTCGTCGCTCGAGCTGCCGGGCAACACGGAGCTCGACATCGGAATACGGCGCGTCGGCGCGCTGCCCAACCCGAATGTCCCGGCTTACACGGCGGTGGACGTTCGCCTTGCATGGCGGCTGCGGCACGAGCTCGAGCTGGCAGTCGTCGGGCAAAACTTGTTTGACTCCGGACACCCGGAGTTCGGAAACGCGGCCACGCGCAGCGAAATGGCCCGGGGAGCGTATGTGAAGGCGAAATGGACATTCTGAGCGAGCGATCGTACTGGAAACTGGCCGAGATCGATTGGTGGTCTGCGCTCGGCGCCCCGGTGCGTTTACTGCGTGCAGGCGCTCTTTTACTCGTGGTGGCGGCAAGCGTCGCGGGCCCCCGCGCGGCGCAGGCAGACGCGCAGGCGGACGAGTATCGGGTCAAGGCGGCGTTCCTGTACAAGTTCGGCAGCTACATCGAATGGCCCGGCCACGTCTTCTCGAGCACTGACAGCCCGCTCGCCATCGGTGTGATGGGCGCCGATGCCCTGGCCGACGAGCTTGCACAGATCGTCAGTGGCCGTAGCGTCAATAGCCGCTCGGTACAAGTGCGCAAGGTCCGGCCCGGTGATTCGATCGCGGGTTTGCATGTCCTTTTCATCGGCCGCGCGGACTCCGGCAGGCTGGCCGGCGTCCTGGCTGCTGCCAGAGGGCGGGCGCTGCTCACGGTCACGGAGTCCGACGATGCCCTGGAGCTTGGCAGCACGATCAACTTTGTCGTGGTCGATGACAAAGTGCGTTTCGACGTCGCGCCTCCTCCGGCGGAGTCGGGCAACCTGAAGATCAGTGCACGCCTGCTCGCCGTGGCGCGCAAAGTGGTGGCTAAGCCCTCATGAAGCTCCCGTCACCGCGCACGTTGCGCCAAAAGCTGCTCGGCATGGTGCTCACCACTACGCTCGTGGCGTTGATCGTGGCCCTGGGTGCCATAGTCGGTTACGACTTGCGTACCTATCACCGGGCTCTGGTGTCGGACATGACCACTCAAGCGGAGCTTCTGGGCCGCGCGACGGCGCCGGCACTGGCCTTCGACGATCCCAAAGTAGCGAATGAGAATCTCGGTCTGCTGAGGTTTCGCCCGCTGGTGAGCGCCGCCGCCATCTACAACGCGCGGGGGGTGATTTTCGCGACCTATCGGCGATCGGACGAAAACAGCGCGTTCCCGAAATTGCCGGAATCCGACGGCACGCGCATCGACGACCGGGATCTGATCCTGTTCAAGCGCATCGCCGACGAAAGGGAAATTCTCGGCACGGTATATCTGCGGGCCGACTACGAGCTTTTCGACCGGGTCCTGGACTACCTCGGAATCGCCGCCCTGGTCCTCGTCGCCGCGATGCTGGTGGCGTTCTTCATGTCGTCGTGGATGCAGAACATCGTGACGCGGCCGATTCTTGCGATCGCGGAGATCGCGCGCGAGGTGGTTGAGCGCCGCGACTATTCGCGCCGCGCGATGAAGATGAGCACGGACGAGGTGGGCACGCTGGTCATGTCGTTCAACGACATGCTTGCGGAGATCGAGCGCCGCACCGAGGAGCTGGAAGCTTCCAATCTGAAGCTCGAACGAGAAGCCCAGGAACGCGGCCGCGCAGAACAGGAAATTCTGCGGCTCAACGCGGAACTCGAGGCGCGGGTGCGCGAACGCACCGCGCAACTCGAAACGGCCAACCGCGAGCTTGAGTCGTTCTCGTACTCGGTTTCCCATGACCTGCGTGCGCCCTTGCGCGCAATAGACGGGTTCAGCCAGGCGCTGTCCGAAGATTTTCCGGAGCATCTTCCGGAGGAGGCCCGCCGCTACCTGGCGAGGATCCGCAGTTCCGCTCAGCACATGGCGCAACTGATCGAGGATCTGCTCAACCTGGCCCGCGTCTCGCGCGGGAAGCTCGAGCGCCGGGGCGCGGATGTGAGCCAGCTCGCGAGGCAGGTCGTGGCTGAATTGCAGCAACGCGAACCTGACCGGAAGGTGGACGTCTCCGTTTGGGACGGAATGCGCGCGGAGGCCGACCCCCGCCTGCTGCGGGCCGCTCTCGAGAACCTCATCGGAAACGCCTGGAAGTTCACTTCCAAGGCGGAGAAAGCGCACATCGAGATCGGCGCCTTGCGCGACGGCGAACGCACGACCTTCTTCGTGCGCGACAATGGGGCGGGCTTCGACATGACTTACGCCAACAAGCTTTTCGGGGCTTTTCAGCGCCTGCATTCCGTAAACGAATACGCGGGCACCGGCATCGGGCTTGCGACGGTGCAGCGCATCGTGCACCGGCACGGTGGGCGCATCTGGGCCGAGGCGGAGGTCGGCAAAGGAGCCGCATTCTTTTTCACACTGGGCCTATCCGAGGAGCAGGCCGGCGAGAGCTTGCCGGTTGAGGAGAAAGCCCATCGATAGGATCTGCTGCAAACCCACCGAAAGGCGACGGACTACGCCAGGGAGACGACGATGGAAAAGTTGATCATGCTCGTCGAAGACAATCCGGACGACGAGGAGCTGACGCTGCGCGCCCTGCGCAAGGCCAAGATCGCCAACCAGGTTTTCGTCGCCCGGGACGGGATAGAAGCGCTCGATTTCCTGTTCAGCACAGGAAAGCACGCGGGGCGTGAGCCGCCCACCATGCCGGCCGTCGTGCTCCTCGATCTAAAGCTCGGGAAGCTCAGTGGCTTTGAGGTGTTGAGCCGGATGCGGGCAGACCCGCGCACCAAGCTGGTTCCGGTAGTCGTGCTCACTTCGTCGAGCGAGGAAGAGGACATGCTGAAAAGCTATCAGTCGGGCGCGAACAGCTACGTACGTAAACCGGTGGAAATCTCGGCCTTTGTCACGGCGGTGACCGAGCTCGGGATGTACTGGATGCTCCTCAACCAAGGCCCACCGAACCGCGATTGATTGGGATTCGGGTGGTTCCGTCCGGGTCTGTCGAAGATACCAGACCGGCTTACTCCAGGCGCATCGCCCGGCGGAATTCGCGCTTAACCTCCTCGGGCTGGCCGTAGTGCCAGCGGAAGTCCTCGAGCAGGTTCTTCCAGAACGGATGCGCGCGATACTCATCGAGCGTCATCCCCTCGATGTAGAGCTTGCGGCCGATGTTGGGCAGCGCCACGCGCTGATTGTGCTTCGGATCGCGGATGAGGCCCTTCGGGTCCTTGCCGGCGGCCATCGCATCGATGTCCTTGAAGAGTTGCCTGCGCAGCATCGAAATGCCGCGGTCGCTCGCACCCAGGTTTTCCTTGCTGCGGTCGGCGATCGGTCCCTGGCCGACCCAGGCGACGATGTCCTGGTTGATCACGTGGCTGGTGATCCAGCGTCCGGTCTGCGGGTCCTTGATCGGGCTCGTCCACGCCGGGATGCTTTTCTGCTCGTAGGGCTCGGCCCCCTTCGGCACGCGGATGAACGACCAGGTCACCGAGAGCATGTTCTCGTCGTCGACCGGGACGCGCCATTCGAAATGCTCGCCGAGAAAAAACCCGTTCGGCCACAGGCACACGCGGCCCGTGGTCCACAGCGGATCGGACTCGTCGGTGCCTTCGCGCACGCGCTTGTACGCGAAGCCGTAGTCGAATTCGTCGAAGCCGAGCTTCAGGTGCGTCGGCGCGTACGGACCTGTCTTGCCTTCGAGCCGGGTCTTCCAGTTGTCGTGCATCCATTCGAAGTGCACCGGGTCGATCGAGTTCTCCTGGCATTGCAGCCAGTTGCAGGGAACCTCGGCGAAGACGATCTGGACGAAGCCGTTCTTCCAGGAAAAAATCTCCCAGTCGGGCAGGAGCGGCGCGGGCTGCGGGCCGAGATAGGCCCACAGCAGCCCGGCCTTTTCCTCCACCGGATAGGCGGCGGTGCGGATGCGTTTCTTCAGGCGTCCCTGCGCATCGAACTTCTCTTCGAAAGGCTGCTCGATGCACAGGCCCTTTTCGTCGTAGACCCAGCCGTGATAGTGGCAGCGCAGCCCGCATTTCTCGACGTAGCCGTAGGCGAGATCGGCGGCGCGGTGCTTGCAGTGGCGCGCGATGAGGCCGTAGGTGCCCGAGAGGTCCTTGTAGACGACGAGGTCCTCGCCCATGATGCGCACCGGCTTGGTCGCGGATTTTTCCAGCTCGCTGACCGCCGCGACAGGATGCCAGTAACGGCGCAGGAACTCTCCCATCGGCGTGCCCGCACCGACTCGGGTGAGCGTCCGGTTTTTCTCGGCCGTCAGCATCGTCGCCTCACCCGGCCTTGGCGCTGCGCGCAAATGTCGTGTTCATCGGTCCCCCCAATGGACTATTATGCCGGCCTTTGCGCCCATGACTACTGTCTACAAGATTCCCCACTCGGTGCTCGTGGTGATCCACACGCCGGATCTGCAGGTGCTGATGATGGAACGCGCCGGCTGGCAGGGATTCTGGCAGTCGGTGACCGGCAGCGTCGCGCACGAGGCCGAGCCCTTGCGCGAGACCGCAGTGCGCGAGGTGCGCGAGGAGACGGGGATCGACGCGAACCGCCATGCGCTGCGCGACTGGGGCATCGAGAACCGCTTCGAGATCTTCAAGAGACACCGGAGCCGCTACGCGCCGGGCGTCACGCACAATCTCGAGCACGTGTTCAGCCTGGAAGTGCCGGCGGGCATTCAGGTCGCCCTCGATCCGGCCGAGCACCTGCGCTGCCAGTGGCTGCCGTACCGCGAAGCCGCCGCGCTCACCCTGTCGTGGACCAATCGCGACACCATCCTCGCATTGCCGCAGAAGCGCGGCGTCGGCGACCAGGGAAAGTCGGAAGAAGTGTGAGTTGTTTCGCGAGGCAGCACAGCCGGACGGTTGCGCGGCAGCGCCACCTTGCCTCATGCTGTCGACATGCCCCCGAACCCTGCACGGCTGTTTGCGATGCTCTCGATGGCGCTGGTCCTGGCGGGCACCGGACCGGCGCAGGCGCTCGCGGATTCCCCGGAGATCCGCATCCAGACCTCCCGCGACGGCGAGTTCGTCACCGTCTCGGCAACGGCCGACATGCAGGTGGATCTGCGCGTCGCCTGGGAGGTGCTCGCGGACTACGACCATCTCGCCGAGTTCATCCCCGACATGAAAAGCTCCCGCGTGGTTTCGCGCAACGGCAACCGCGTCCGGGTCGAGCAAAAGGGCGAGATCGGGTTCCTCTTCTATCGGCAGTCCGTCGACGCGATCCTCGAAATTCTCGAGGAGCCGCCGTTGCGCATCGCCGCGCGCAGCGTTGGCGGCAACGTGCGCGACCTGGAAACGAGCTACGGACTGGAGAACCTGGCGCAGGGCGTAAGACTCAACTACCACGGGCGCTTCATCCCGGAGTTCAGCGTTCCCCTGCTGATCGGCATGCCTTTCGTGAGGCGCGTGATCGAGCGACGGTTCCGTGCCATGATCGCTGAAATCGTGCGCCGCGATTCGCTCGCGCGAGACCCTGCCAAAAAATAGAGCCGCTGCGGTGCGGCTCCTCCCTATGACCCTTTGCAACGATCAGGATCTCTTCGAAAAATATTTTAAGATGGCGCAATGAAACTGCACATCGCCACCTACAACATCCACAAGGGTTTCTCGCACTTCAACCGCCGCATGATGATCCACGAGCTGCGCGATCACCTGCGCCTGCTCGACGCCGACATCATCTTCCTGCAGGAAGTGCAGGGTCAGCACCACGAACACGCCACACGCTTCCAGAACTGGCCCGAGGAGCCGCAGTACGAGTTCCTCGCCGACCAGGTGTGGAACGACTACGCCTACGGCCGCAACGCCGTGTACGACCACGGCCACCACGGCAACGCCATCCTCAGCCGCTACCCGATCCGCTCGGCCGAGAACGAAGACGTTTCGTACCATCGGCGCGAGAGCCGCGGTCTGCTGCATTGCGAGATCGAGCTGCCCGGCGCGAGCGAGGCCCTGCACTGCATCTGCGTGCACCTCGCGCTTACCGAGCGCGGCCGGCGCCACCAGGTGGGCGCGCTGATCGAGCGCCTGCACCGCGAGGTGCCAGCGAGCGCGCCGCTGGTGGTCGCGGGCGATTTCAACGACTGGCGCAATCTCGTCGGGCGGCGCCTCGCCGCGTCTTTCGGCTTGCGCGAAGCGCTCGCCGACCGCTGGGGCCGGCCGGCGCGCAGTTTTCCGAGCGGCCTGCCGTTCTTGCGCCTGGACCGGATCTACGTGCGCGGTTTCGAAGTACACCGCTCCGAGGTGCACCGCGGGCCGTCGTGGTCGCGGTTGTCGGATCACGCCGCGCTCTCGGCGCACCTGCGGCTGGAGTAGGCGAGCGTGGCGGCCCGGTTCCTGCCCGGCAACCGGCTCAAGCTGCTGCGCTCGGGCGTCGAGTATTTCCCGGCGCTCGAAGCCGCGATCCACGCGGCGCGGCACGAGATTTTCATCGAAACCTACATTTTTGCGGGCGACGACACGGGCTGGCGCATCGCCGAGGCCCTCGCCGACGCCGTCCGGCGCGGAGTTGAAGCGCACGTGGTGGTGGACGGCTTCGGCTCCAAGGGCATGCCGGAGGATCTCCTGCGGCGTTTGCGCGACTCCGGGGTGCGGCTGCTCGTGTTCCGTCCCGAATTCTGGCACTCGCGCTTTCGTCGCGACCGGCTGCGGCGCCTGCACCGCAAGCTCGCGGTCGTGGACGCGGACGTCGCCTTCGTCGGCGGCATCAACATCATCGACGACTTCGACACCCCCCGCCAGAAGCCGCCGCGCTACGACTACGCCGTGAGAATCGAGGGACCGCTTCTCGGGCCGATCCGGGAAGAGGCCGAGCGGCTGTGGAACCGCATCGCGCTGGCGCGGATGCAGCGGCGCTGGCGCGTCAAGCGCTCGCCCGCGCCGGCGCTCGCGCGCAAAGGCAGCCAGAAAGCCGCCTTCGTCGTGCGCGACAACATCCGCCACCGCAACGACATCGAGGAGGCCTATCTCGCCGCGATCGGCTCGGCGTCTCAGGAGATCATCCTCGCGAGCGCGTATTTCTTCCCAGGGGTCCGCTTCCGCCGCGCGCTGGTCGCGGCGGCCGAGCGGGGCGTGCGCGTGGTGGTGCTGCTGCAGGGGCGCGTCGAGTACGTGCTGCTGCACTACGCTTCGCGCGCGCTCTACGGGATGCTGCTCGAAGCGGGTGTGGAGATCTACGAGTATCACAGAAGTTTTCTTCACGCGAAGGTCGCGGTAGTGGACGGCCGCTGGGCCACGGTGGGCTCCTCCAACATCGATCCCTTCAGCCTGCTGCTCGCGCGCGAGGCGAACGTCGTGGTCGAGGACCGGCGCTTCGCGACCGGGTTACGCGCCTCGCTGCGCGCGGCGATCGAACAAGGCGCACGCGTGGTAGCGAAAACGCGCTGGTTCAGGAAGCCGCTGTGGCTGCGCGTGAAAATCTGGATCGGCTACGGCCTGGCGCGCGTCACGGTGGGCATGTTCGGCTTCGGCGGGCGGTTTTGACGCGACTGCGGGGGCGCGAGTAGAGTAAAGGAAAGTTTCCCGTACCTGTCATCCTGAGCGCAGCGAAGGATCTGCTTTTCGTCCGAACAAGAACAGATAGGGAGGAGCGCCCGCATGCCCAGATATTCCACCGAATCCATTCGAACGGTCGCGCTGGTGGGTCACACCGGCGCGGGCAAGACGACGCTAGCCGAGGCGCTCCTCGCCAAGGCCGGCGCCATCCCCGCCGCCGGGAGCGTCGAGCGCGGCAACACCGTCTGCGATTTCGATCCGCTGGAAAAAACCTACAGGCACTCGCTCAACTCGGCGCTGGTCAACTTCGCCTGGAAGAACGTCCACGTGCACCTCATCGACACGCCGGGGTCGCCCGACTTCATGGGCCAGGCGATCGGCGCGCTCGCCGCGGTGGAGACGGCGGCGGTCGTGGTGAACGCCGAGACCGGCCTGCAGCTCGCCACCGACCGCATGCTGAAATGGGCGGCGAAACGCAATCTGTGCCGCATGATCGTCGTCAACAAGATCGACGCCCCGAACGTCGATCTGCCCGGCCTGCTCGCGCGCATCCAGCAGGCGGCCGGCAAGGAATGCCTGCCGATCAACCTGCCTGCGAAGCAGGGCAGCAATGTGGTCGACTGCTTCTTCAACCCCGACGGCGAGGCGGATTTTTCATCGGTCAGGGAAGCGCACGCCGCGCTCGTCGACCAGGTCGTGGAGGTGGACGAGGCGCTGATGGCGAAGTACCTGGAGCAGGGCGAGGTAAGCCCGGAGCAGCTGCACGCGCCGTTCGAAAAGGCGCTGCGCGAGGGCCACCTGATCCCGGTGTGCTTCGTTTCGGCAAAGAACGGCGCGGGCGTCGAGGCGCTGCTCGATATTTTCGCGAAGCTCGCGCCGAACGCGACCGAAGGCAACGCGCCGCCGTTCCTCAGGGGCGAGGGGGCGGAGGCGAAGGAGTTCTACGCCATCCCCGGACCCAGGGCGCACGTGCTCGCGCACGTGTTCAAGGTGGTGGTCGATCCCTTCATCGGAAAGATCGGCATCTTCCGCGTGCATCAGGGGACGCTCACGCCGAACACGCAGCTCTTCGTCGGCAACGCCAAGCGGGCGTTCAAGGTCGGGCATCTCTTCACGCTCCAGGGCAAGGACACCGTCGAGACCGACGCGCTCGTGCCGGGAGACATCGGCGCGGTCACCAAGGTGGAGGAGATCGAATTCGACTGCGTGCTGCACGGCTCGCACGACGAGGACCACATCCATCTGCGCCCGCTCGAATTCCCCGTGCCGATGCACGGCATCGCGGTGGAGACGAAGAAGAAAGGCGACGAGCAGAGGCTTTTCGAAGTGCTGCACAAGCTGGAGATGGAAGACCCCTGCTTCAAGGTCGAGCGCCACGCGATCACCAACGAAACCGTGATCCGCGGCCTGGGCGAGCTGCACATCCGCACCAAGCTCGAGAAACTCGCGCAGCAGTACAAGATGGATTTGTCGGTGAAGCCGCCCAAGATCCCGTACCGCGAGACGATCACGAAGCTCGCCGAAGGCCACAGCCGCCACAAGAAGCAGACCGGCGGCGCCGGGCAGTTCGGCGAAGTGTTTTTACGGGTCGAGCCTTTGCCGCGCGGCAAGGGCTACGAATTCGTCGACAAGGTGAAGGGCGGCATGATCCCGAGCGCCTTCATCCCGGCGGTGGAGAAGGGCGTGCGCATGGCTCTGGATTCGGGCGTGATTGCCGGCTACCCGGTGCACGACATACGCGTCACTGTATACGACGGCAAGCACCACGCGGTGGACTCGAAGGAAGTCGCGTTCGTCTCGGCCGGGCGCAAGGCCATCATCGACGCTTTTTCCAAGGCCGCGCCGATCGTGCTCGAGCCCATCGTCAACGTCGAGATCGCCGCGCTGGACAAGTTCATCGGGGATTTGACGTCGGACTTGTCCGGCAAGCGCGGCCACGTCACCGGCACGGATTCCGCGGGGGCGGGCATGACCGCGATTCGCGGGAAGGTGCCGCTATCGGAGCTTTCTGATTACCAGACGCGGTTGAAGTCGGTGACGGGCGGGCAGGGCTCGTATTCGATCGATTTTTCGCATTACGCGCCGGTGCCGGGGCATACGCAGGCGGCGCTGGTTTCGAAGCACAAGGCGCCGGAGGAGGAGGAGTGAAGACGTGGCCTTCTTGCATCGTCCCGGCATCCGCGGGCATTTCATGCAGGGTCCTGGAGAAAACGGGATGAGAACGACTGGACGCATCGTCGCGGCTGCCTTGCTCCTGCTAAGTCTGGCGTTGACCGGATGTGCCACGACAAAGGGAAGAATCTCCAACGACCGCTATTACTCGCCGTTGGACAATTTCGACATGCCCATCCCGAGCTGGACAGGATTGCGCATCCAAGATGAGTACGATGAAACTGGCGGTTCCGTTTCATTCCATGGCGATTTTGGGGGGCTCACGTCAGTCTATTACCTGAGGCTTCCACCGGACAAAAGGGCAATCCTGATCGACCCAAAGAGCATGGATGCCGCGTATAGCTCGACGCTGCATGGCTACGCGATGCCGCAGCTGTTTCGAAAGACATCGCCGCGGTCCTCGATCTTGCACGAAGAGTTTCTGGGTGAAGGGGTCGACAGGGCATACTTCGCGGTAGTAAAGCTTCCGGAAGGATCGACGCTTGTTGACGCGAAGACCGGCCGGCGACTTGACGCCACGAGAACTCTGTTGATCTTCGGATATGGCGAATTCCTGTATATGGTGACGACTCAGACAGAATGGACCATCGCGCAGCGAGAAATGATCGTGGACAATCTGCGCAAGATCACGGCCTCCATGGCATTCAAACGGTAACGTGCAGTTTGGGAGCAACGCATGAACAGATCTCTCCTGTGGACAACCGCATTCGCATTACTCGCCGGATGTGCATTTGTAGAGCAAGTCAACCAGAACGTGGAGCAAACCTATCAGGAAAAGATGGAATCATACGATGCGCCGACGCAACTGAATGGCAATCCGCGGGAGGTTGGGATTCTGCTCGTTGATGCGATTACAGAAAGAGCACTCAATAATCTGTATCTGGTCGGTGTTGCCATAGCTAATAATAGGGAGCCGGAAAAACCGATTCTGTTCGGGTCGTTCAAGAAGGGCGGATTCCTGAGCCAACTAAGCGGTGTCGTCATCATGCCGAATCTCCAGCCAGGGACATACAGGATAGTCAAGATAAGAACTGAAAATCAAAAGGCGGGGGAAACGACTTATATGCCGACCACCAAGGAGTTCGAAGTGGAAATATCTCCGGGCAAACCTGTCTATTTCGGTCAGATCCGCATCAAAGTCCCGTTCGGTTCGGCGGGTAGAACAATATCCATTGGATACGACAAGAATAGGGAGGCAGATTCCTGGAAAATGGTAGTGGAGAAGTACGGCGATTCGTCATGGCGTACGGTGATCAATGCTCGCATCAAAGAAGTCAACTGACTTTCTCGTCTAACCCTGCGGCCAACCCATCAATCCAGAACGGATAGTCCGCGAGCTGCGGTACCGACAAGGAGGACACATGAAGCGCGCACTTTGGGTTGCCGCATCGCTGCTGGCTGCCACCGCAGCCCACGCCGACAAGACCTTCGTCTCCGACTCTGCCGCCCCCGCCTGCCGCACCCTCACCCCCGCCCTCACCGGCGGTCCGATGCCGCCCGACGGCATTCTCGCGGTCCGCTGGCTCGGCACGACGAATTTCGAGCTCGCCTACAACGGGCAGGTAAGATAAATGGGGTCAGACACCACTTATTCCCGCTGCCGTGCGGATCAGATGCTCAAGCTCGGAACGCTTCGAACACGCGCCGCCGCTCGGCGGGTGTGAGCACCCCGCGAAAGGAGAAGACTGCCGCAAGCGGACGGCCGATTCGTCGGTGTCTGTGATCAGTGCGGCGATTTCCGGCCACGGGCGATCGAGAATCTCGCGCCACTCGTCGAGAGCGCGCGGCACGTCGCTGCCGTAGCGCGCGATCCATTTTGCGAGATTGCGTCGTGGCGTAGCGAGCAGCTTGCGGTCAGCTTCGATCTTCCGCGCGATCAGGCAGTGCATCGCGAGACTGCGTGCCTCGACGATGCGGTGCTTCAACAGGCCGGGAGAGATCGCCGCGGACCTAGTGGGCTGCCAGCGCGTCGCGACACGCAGGCCCGCCGCGCGCTGGCGGGCACGGTAGCGGCGCATACGCTCGGCTGCGGACTGGGCGCGGCCGGTCGGGGGGCGACGAGTGGCCATTTAATTAGCGTAACAAGTGACGATAATAAAACGCAAACCTTCTTCCCAAACCTGTCCGGTGAGCGTTGCGAAATCACAGCGGCCGAGACTACTATCCGCCCGTATCCATTTACTGTAAAAATATACAGTAACATATCCCTCTGCGAGCAAGGGAGGAGTAGATGGATCAGCAGGATGCCGATGGTTTACCGGCAAGCGAAGTCGGCGCATGGACCGAGGAGAAGCACGAGCGACTGCGCAAGTACGTGGACGCTTCGCATTTTGCACGTCGTGCGTACAAAAGCCGCACTTATGTGGACCTATACTGCGGCCCCGGCCGCTCTTGGATAAGTGGGACGGGCAAGTTCATCGACGGGAGCCCGCTGGTCGCTTTTGAGTCAGCAGCGAAGCATGGAGACCAGTTCACTGAAATTCTTATCGCCGATGCGCGCCAGGACTACCTTGCCGCCGCGGAAAAGCGGCTGCGGGCTCGAGGCGCGAACGTGCAGTCATTTCCGGGCGAGGCGCGCGCCGTCGTTGACGAGGTGGTGAAGGCAATCGATCCGCACGGACTCCATTTTGCGTTCCTCGATCCATACAATCTTGGAGCGTTGTCGTTCTCGGTTATCCAGAAGCTCGCTTCGGTCAAGAGAATGGACCTGCTCATTCACGTGAGCGCGATGGATCTGAAGCGGGACCTTCACAACTACATCCGGCCGGATGGTCCGAAGGACCTAGATGATTTCGCCCCAGGCTGGCGAGAGAACGTTAGTACCAACGGCAGGAAAGACGTTGTACGCCAAGAAATCTTCGAGTACTGGCGTTCACTCATCAAGCAGCTTGGCACGTCGCCGAGCGATTGCATCGAAGTAGTGGAAAACAGCAAGAGTTCCGATCTCTATTGGCTGGTCTTCGTCGCGAGGCATCCGCTTGCGCACAAGCTCTGGAAAGCAATCGCGAACGTGTCGACTCAAGGTAGACTGTTCGGGTGAACGCTTGATACGCGTGTCAAACTACGCCCGCATCGGACAATAGCTATGCCCACCAAGTCGAACATCGAGTGGACCGAAATGACCTGGAACCCCGTGACGGGGTGCACCAAGATCAGCCAGGGCTGTAAACACTGTTACGCCGAGCGCATGGCGAAGCGCCTCACGGCAATGGGTAGCAATCGCTACCTAAACGGATTTGAGGTGACGCTACATCCGGACTTGTTGGATGTTCCGCGGGGCTGGCGTCAGCCTCGGGTTGTGTTCGTGAATTCCATGAGCGATCTTTTCCACGACGACATTCCGCTTGCATACATTCAGCGTGTGTTCGCGACAATACGGGACTGCCCGCATCACACGTTTCAGGTGCTGACCAAGCGAAGCGAGCGGCTCGCGGAGCTTGCGCCTCAGCTTCCGTGGCCGCCGAACGTGTGGATGGGCGTCAGCGTGGAGGATGCTCGCGTTCTGGATCGCGTGCACGATCTACAGCGCGTTCCTGCGGCAGTACGGTTCTTGTCGCTCGAGCCGCTGATCGGTCCTCTTGATGCCCTGCCGCTCGAAGGAATTCATTGGGCAATCGTCGGGGGTGAATCCGGTCCGAAGGCGCGCGCGATGCGCAAGGAATGGGTGACTTCAATCTTCCGCCAGTGCCGGGCAGCTCGTGTACCGTTCTTCTTCAAGCAGTGGGGCGGTGTGCGCAAGGATCTAACAGGACGAGAACTCAACGGGCGGGTCTACGATGAAATGCCCAGCGTATTGCAGCCAGCGTAGTTCGATCTTTTATTAATCGGAAGAAACAGGAGCAACGCATGCGCGAAATTCCAATCTTGGCAACCATCGCAATTCTCACCGCCTGCACCTCCGCCCCCATCGCCCTCCGCGACATGGGCTCGTTCCACGTCGGCGGGCGCGACGTGGAGATCACGGGGAAGCCCGTGAAGGAGGTGGTGTTCACGCCGGGCGGCGTGCCGGCGAAAGTCGATCTCAACGGAACGTACTCGGTGGAGGCGATGTACGTTCAGTACTTCCTCCCGCAGAATCGCCGCGGCGCGGTGCCGCTCTTGATGTGGCACGGCGGGGGCCTCACGGGCGTCACTTACGAGACGACGCCCGACGGCCGCGAGGGCTGGATGAATTACTTCATCAAGCAGGGCTGGGACGTGTACAACTCCGACGCGGTGGAGCGCGGCCGCGCCGGCTGGGCGATGTATCCGGACATCTTCAAGGGCGAGCCGGTGTTTCTCGCCAAGGCGAATCCGTTCGAGCGCTTTCGCATCGGGCAGGGCGCGGGCTCCTACAGCCCCGACCCGGCGAAGCAGAAGCTGATGCCGGCGAGCCAGTTCCCGGTCGAGGGCTACGACAATTTCGTCAAGCAGAGCGTGCCGCGCTGGACCACCACCGACGACGCGATCATCCGCGCCTATATCGCGCTGGTGGACAAGGTGTGCCCCTGCGTGATCCTGTTCCACTCGCAGGCCGGGCAGTTCGGCTTCAAGGTGGCGCAGGCGCGGCC
>JBGPTG010000007.1:0-30088 GCA_041490545.1 Gammaproteobacteria bacterium | reverse complement strand
TGCCGCCAACTTGCCGCGCACGACCGCCGCGACGGTCCCCAGCACGAACAGAAGCAAGGCCGCCGCATTGGCCATTCCGCCGAGGCGGCGCCAATCGGCAACCCCGGAAAAATCACCCGCGAGCCTTATCGCGAGCGAAGCCTGGAGCAGCACGAGCGGAACATAGAAGCTCCAGTGGTAAGGCATCGCTGCACGCGTCACCGCCGGGAAGATGATCGGGGCGTGGCCGAACACCATCGAAAAGACAAAGCCGAGCAGGATCGCGTGCAATCCGGCGTCACGGGCGCCGGGCGTGGCGAAAATCGCGTCCGCGAGCACGACCATCGCGCCCAGGCCGAGCCACGCGTAGCCTGAAAGCAAGCACACGGCGATGAAGCGCGTCAGGCCGCGCTCGCGCACGGTACGGCGCGCGATGTCGTGCCGCGCGAGCCACAGGGCGAGCGCAAGCAATCCCGCCGCCTGCGCCGTTGATCCCGCTTGCGGAAAAAACAAGGACACAACGAGCGCGCCAAGGATCGTGGCGACGATGATGGCGAACGCCGTCCGGGCGAATGACGAAGGCGGCAGAAATCGTGACAGCTCGAGCCGTTCCCCGGCGATGGTAAGCACCAGAAACCCGATCCACCACGGCACGGCCGCGGACGCTGCCGGTCCCGCCAGCCACAGGAGATTTCCCACCGTCCAGCAAGCTGCACCAAGAACCAGCGTGAGGGTAAACAGCGCCCGCTGCCGCAGAAAAATCGCGATCGACGCGGCCAGGAGCGCCAGGCCCGCCGCGACAAAAAGGAGCATTGCGGCAAGAGGCATCGCAGCGATGAGCGCCAGCGCGCCGAGCGCAGCGGCAAGCGGCGCGAGGTAGGCCCAAGGATCTGCAAGCGCGACGGCGCGCTCAAGGCTGATCACCGTGCCGAAAAACCCCGCAACCATCAGCGGCCCGTGCCAGGCAATGAGTCGCGAGTCGGGCAGCGGGAACGTCCAGCCCATGCGCGCGAGCCCTGCGCCGACACCCAGACCGAGGGCAATGAAGCCAGCCGCGAGCAGCGGCAGTCTCAGCGCCGGCCTGATCTCGTTCTTCATCCCGGCGCCGCGCGCTTCAGCTTCCCGGCCAGCCGAAGTGTCCGCGCGCGAACTCCGACATCATGCCCGGATTCCAGGGAGGATCCCACACCAGCTCGATTTCGATGTCGCGAACCTTCGGCGCGGCGGCGCGGATCGCGGCGCGCGCCGATTCCATGATGGTGTCGCCCAAGGGGCAGGCCGGCGTCGTCATGGTCATGCGCACGCCAATGCGCTCGGCGCTCACATCGATGCCATACACGAGGCCGAGATCCACCACGTTCAATCCCACCTCGGGATCGACTACGTATCGCAGCGCGTCGCGGATGTCGTCTTCCGCGGGCACAGCCTCGTCAGCCTGCGCAGTCAATACCATTGCCCCTTTCAGGGAATTATGGCACGGTCCGCGGCCAAAGCGCCTCGGCGACAAGGCTCGGAATGTCTGCGCGGAACCTCCGACTTCAGTAAGGGCTTGGAAACTAAATTGATCTGAATCAACTCCAGAGGCGAGAATGCGGATAACCTGCGTCAACCTGAATAACGGAGGGATCGCTTCATGAGGACCATCGCCTGCCTGAGCGCCGCATCCTTGCTTCTTGCTGCCTGCGGCCCCAATCCGCCCGGCGGGCGCACCGACAACTACGACGCCTCAAGAATGGATCTCAAGCCCGCGCCCGCGAAGCTCTCGAACGAGCGGCACCAGGGGCCGTTCGCATCGGGCAGCTCGCTCAGCCTCGGCGCGGAAGTGAAGCCGCTCGATCCTGCGCCGGTCAAGGAAGTGCGCCTGGACACCACCCACAAGGTCATCGAGATCGCGCCCGGAGTGAACTTCAGCGCCTGGACCTTCGGCGACCAGGTGCCGGGTCCGACGGTGCGCGCCCGCGTCGGCGACAAGATCAAGTTCAGCATGACCAACCGCAGCGACGAGCCGGTTCCCGGCGTGCAGCTCACCGCAGCACCGATGATGCACTCGATGGATTTCCACGCGGCGATGGTGTCGCCGCAGGACAAGTACCGCTCCATCGCGCCGGGCCAGACGATCGAGTTCGAGTTCACCCTCAACTATCCCGGCATCTTCATGTACCACTGCGGCACGCCGATGATCCTCGAGCACATCGCCTCGGGCATGTACGGCGCAGTCGTGGTCGAGCCGCGCGAAGGTTACCCTACGAAGGTGGACCGCGAGTACCTGATCGTCCAGAGCGAGTTCTACGCCAAGCTCGATCCGCAGAAGCGCAAGGTCGCCGGCGGCCCGCTCTACGTGCTCGACACGGACCGCCTGCGCGCGGCGCAGCCGACGCACACCGTGTTCAACGGCGCGCATAACGGCATGGTGAGGAAACCGCTCCCCGCGAAGGCCGGCGAGCGCGTGCGCCTTTTCGTCCTCAACGTCGGCCCGAGCAAGACGTCGAGCTTCCACGTGGTCGGCACGATCTTCGACCGCGTCTGGTTCGAGGGCAATCCCGACAACCAGTTCCGCGGCATGCAGACGGTGCTGCTCGGCTCCTCGAACAGCGCGATCGTCGAGTTCATGATTCCCGAAAACGGCTCCTACATCATGGTGGATCACCATTTCGCCAACGCCTCCCAGGGCGCGATCGGGCTGATCTCCACCAACGTCAAGAGCGAAGAAAAGGATCTCGAGCACCACAACATGCCGGCTACCGCCGCCACGCCGACTGAACCCGATGCGGTCGCCGGCAAGCTCGCCTTCGAGAGCAAGTGCCTCGCGTGCCACTCGGTCGGCCAGGGAAAGAAGCTCGGGCCCGACCTCGCCGGCGTGACCAAACGGCGCAGCGACGCCTGGCTGACGAAGTGGTTGAAATCCCCGGAGACCATGCTGCAAACCGACGCCGACGCCAAGGCGATGCTGAAGGAGTTCAACAATATTCCGATGCCGAACCAGAGCCTCGGCGACGCCGAGATCCGGCAGTACCTCAAGTACTTCCACTGGATCGATGCGCGGCCGGCCGGCGCCGATGCGGCCCATGCGAAGCATTGAGGCGGCCGTGAAACCCCTCCTCCCCGTTGCAGCCCTGGTTCTAGCGGTCGGCGCAACCGCGGCTGCGGCCTGCGGAGTATGCGTGGAGGACAAGATCGCCGCGGCGTACGATCACGCCCTGGTCACGCGGTCGATCGCGAACAAGCACGCGGTGGTGTTTTACGCGCTCGATGGCCCCCTCGCCGGCGGGGAAGCGCAAGTACGTGCCCTGCGGCGGGCCGCCGAAGGTGCGCGCGGCGCCGACCCGGGCAGCGCGCGCGTGTCGCTGGAATCGGCGTCGCTGTCGGTCGCCTTCGACCCGCAGCGCGCGCCCTACGCGGCGTTCGAGAAATCGCTGGAGCGCAACCTCGCCCCCTCGGGCGTGTCGCTGCTGCTGCTGCGCGTGATGGACCGGCCCGTCGAATCGAAAAAGGTCGTGCGGCCCTGATGTCACGTCAGGCCGCCGAAGGTCGGAAAGGTGGGAGATCCTCCGCTTGGCTCAGGATAACTCCGTAGTCACCGCGCGAGCCGGTGGGTAAGCCGTGTCGCATGGACGTTGCCGCGCTTAAGGCATTCCACATCGCCGCCGTGGCGGTGTCCTATGCGCTGTTTTTCGCGCGCGGGATCTGGATGCTTTCCGGCTCGCCGCTGCTGGCGCAGCGCTGGGTCAGGGTGGTCCCGCATGTCAACGACACGGTGCTCCTCGGCGCAGCGATCTGGATGACGATCATCCTGCAGCAGTACCCGGGTACGCACGGCTGGCTCACCGCCAAGGTGGCTGGCCTCGTCGCTTACATCGGGCTCGGCATGGTGGCCTTGCACCGCGGCAGGTCCCGTCGCGTGCGGCTCGCAGCGTGGATCGCCGCGCAGCTCGTGTTCGTCTATATCGTCGCCGTGGCGTTTGCCCACGATCCTTTGCCGTTCCGGGCCATCCGCTAGACTGCGCGTTGCGCGGATCTGATCCCATCAAACAGCGTCGGCCCCGTTCCCTCGACATCATGACTGCCCCGATCAAGATCGAGTCTTTTCTTGCCAACGTGGGGTTGTTCAAGGAGCTGGCCCAAGACGAACTCGACCGCATCGCCGCCCTCACCCGGCAAGTGCGCGCGTCTCGCTCCGAAATCCTGTTTCACCGGGGCGATGAGGCGAAGGGTTTTTACGTCATCGTCTTCGGCCAGATCAAGCTCGCTTTCGTTTCGGCCCGCGGCGACGAAAAGGTGGTTGATGTCCTGGGTCCGGGGCAGAGTTTTGGCGAGGCGGTGATGTTCATGGAGCGGCCGCACGTGGTGACGGCGCAGGCGCTCGTGGATTCGCTGCTGCTATACGTCCAGCGCGAGGCGGTGTTCGACGAACTGGAGCGCGACCCGCGCTTCGCGCGGCGCATGATCGCCGGCCTGTCGAACCGACTGCACCACCTGATCGGCGATCTGGAGGCCTACTCGATGCGCTCGGGCACGCAGCGCATCATCGGGTATCTCCTGCACGATTGCAGTACGTCGTCGGCACAGGACGGCGGGATCGAGGTCACGCTTCCCACAGCCAAGAGCGTCGTGGCTTCGCGGCTCAACCTCACCCAGGAGCGCTTCTCGCGCATCTTGCACGATCTGGCCGCGGAGGGTCTGATCGAAGTCCGCGGCCGCAGCGTGCATATCCGCGACGTCGACCGGCTGCGCGACTTCGATCCCTGAGGCTCAGGCCGGGGCGCGTTTTTCGCGGATCAGGATCTCGAACCGCCCGTCGTCGAACCGGGTCGTGTTCCAGGAGTAACCGTTGCGTTCGAGCACGCCGTAAAGCGGGACCGGTTCGCGGTTGAGTATGAGGAGAACCTCGCCTCCGGGCTCAATCCCGCACAGAGCCTCCATCACCCGCTCGAAAGGCTCCGGCGGTTCAAGATTGCGCGCGTCGATGCGTATCACCGGGGCCTTTCCCCCGGACGCAGTCGCCGGAGCATGCTCACCAGGACGATCAGCAGCAGCGATGCAACGGCGTTGTGGGTCACTGCGAGCGCGAAGGGAAAATCCGCGAACAGCATCGCTGCGCCGAGCACGATCTGTAGCGCCGCCAGCGCCAGCACAACCCAGACACGCGGCGGTGTCTGCGGCGTTTCGCCGCGGGCGTCGGACTGCCACAGCCAGGTGAGCATGCCGAGCAGCGCCATGCCTCCGAGCAGATTGCCGAGCATCACCGCGGGCAGCGTCGAAGGCGTGTATTTCCCGAGCCAGGCGAGCAGGCCCGCGAGCACAACAAGCACTATGGCCACCGCGCGTCGCGAATTGCCGCGCCAGCGACGCCACCCCAGCACGGCGATGACGAGAAGCAGGACGCCGGCGACGCTTGCCGCGATGCGGTGCATGACTCGCGCGAAAAACACCGGCGACGCTTCGGAGAGCGCCGCCGCCGAAGTCCCGGCCTGCGCGCTGTAACACGCGGACCATTCCGGACACGACAACCCGGACTGCGACAGGCGGATGAACGCGCTCGACAGAGTGATGACCAGCACCAGCGCCAGGGCGATGCTCACCAGGCGGCGCATCGGATTCACGCGGATGCGCGGATGCGCCGCTCGAGGAGAGCGCGGAACACCACGATCAGGAACAACACTCCGCCGGCGACCGCCACCAGGCCGCCCACGCCCATCAATCCCATGCCGAACACTTCCTGCGTGCTCTTCAGCACCTGCTCGCTGCCCGCCACCTTGCGCTGCACGCCGTAGCCGCCGGACCATACCAGCCCGACGATGTGCGCCAGCTGCCCGCCACCGTAAACATACGGTTGGAGCACGGCGAGACGCCCTTGCGGCGTTCCGAATCCGAGCCGCGGCAGCAACGCATAAGCAAGGCCCATCAGCGCCAGCGTCACGCCGACGATCGATCCGTGGTAATGAGCGGGAATGCGCACGTCGCT
The DNA here is from genome assembly GCA_041490545.1 of Gammaproteobacteria bacterium. Taxonomy (GTDB): domain Bacteria; phylum Pseudomonadota; class Gammaproteobacteria; order Burkholderiales; family SG8-39; genus VBDM01. The sequence goes on along the minus strand of JBGPTG010000007.1, from coordinate 24,147 downwards.
GCCGCGGATCAGGAAGCCGATCAGCCCGCCTAGCGCAAACAGCGCCAGCGAGCTGATGAGCGCCGCCTGCAGGGGTCGCGTCGCCGCGGTCCCGGGGGAAGCCCGCGCGAGGCCGATCAGCACGGCAAGGCCCATCGGCAGAATTGCGAGGCCGCCGCCGAAGCGCATCAGCCACGTATGCAGCCTCTGGTGCTCGATCGAACCGACGTCCCAGGCGAGGTAGATCAACGGCACCGCGAACACCGAGGCGAGCGCAATTGCGAACAAGAGCACCGCGAGCCGCGGCGACAGCGGCAGCGGTGCGCCGACCAGGGTCGCGAGCCACAGCCAAGCCACCAGCATCAACAGCGTCCAGGTGAATTGGATCGCATGGCCGCCGCCCCAGAAGAGGAGTTCGTAGTAGGGTTTGCCCGACAGTCCCGCGGGCATTTCGACCCACGACCAGGCGAGAGCGATGAGCGCTATCGCCGCCGCTACCACCGAGGCATTAAGGCCGAAGCGCAGCGCGCCCTCGCCATCGAGGCCGATGGCGAAGCGGGCCGGGGCGAGCAGTTGGCGCACGATGAGCAGGCCGAAGCCGGCGCCGAAGAGCGAGAGCCCGTACAGGAATACGCTGTCGTCCAGCACCGGCACATAGTTGCTCATGACCGGAGCGCCCTTGCCGAGGAACGGTGCCGCAGCCATGACGATGGCGCCGAGCGTGGCCAGCGCAAGCGCGGCGCTTGCGAGCACCGGATAACGCGGCCGGCTGCTCAAGGTCCACAGCATCCCCGCGAAAGCCGAGAACCACACCAGCACCGAGAGGTCCACGTGCACCACCAGCGCCACGTGAAAGAAATCGGCCACGGGAAAAAGCCGCTGCAGACCCGGGGTGCGCGCAAGGACCAGCAGCACCGAGAACAATCCGGAGCCCACCAGCGCCGAAAGCGCAAGCAGCAGCCACCCGGTGGCAAGACGCTTGCGCATGTCGCCTGGGACCGGCAGCGCGAAGTCCGCGATACGCTCGCCGGAAAGGGTCGCGCCGGCGCGCAACGCACCGACCAGCGGGGCGAACAGAGTCCCGGCGCTCATCGGATCAGTACTCCACCGCGCTCCGGCGCGAAATCGATCAACACGACCTGCCCGGGTGCGGCGTCGATGACACGATCGCGCTCGTAATTGAAGCCAACCACGCGCACGTCGTCGTTGAACTGGACGCGCACGCGGTGCCGCCCGGCGGCGATCGGCGCTCGCCGGTATCCGGTCGAGGCGCCATCGCGCGACAGGCCCGAGGGCGCGAACGTTTCGTACACCAGCTCGGCGCCGTCCAGCTCCACGCGCGCGACGACCGGCGAGCGCTCGCGCTGGCAGTCGAGCGGCGCGCGCATGTTGGCGGGCAGCTTCGCCAGCTCTTCGGGCGTGCGCTGCCGGCAGTCGACCGTGATCTTGCCCGAATGGCTGAAGGACAGTCGCAGCAGCGCCTCGTCAGCCTGCAGGTGCCGGTAGCGCGGCGACGCGGAAAAATATCCGATGAACGCCGCGAACAGCGCATACAAGGCGATCTGGCCCGCGTAACGCAGCAACCTATCCATGTTGCGCCTCATCGTCCCGACCACTCATCTCATCGGATCGCATGGCGCGCGACTTCGATTCCGGTCAAACCCGCAACCTGCGGAACTCCCGCAGCAGGAACCATGCGATTCCGGCGAGGATCGTGGCGCCGGCGAAAATCTCGACGAACAGCGAATAATTCACCCTGTAGCCGCCGCTGCCCGGATCGTACACGGTGCAGAACAACTTGACCTTGTCCCAGACTCCGGCGAATCCCGTATCGCCCGTCTGTCCGGAAAGCAGCTGCTTCAACGGGTCCACCAGCATCCGCAGTTCGAACGCTTCGCCATACACCTGCCGGTAGACGACTCCGCCGGCATCGACGATGGTCAGCTGCGAAATGTGGTCGAAGCCCTTGGGGGTCGCGTACCAGGTGAACCCGAATGCGCGCGTGATCGCCTGCATCGTCGCCGCGTCGGCGCTGAGGAAGCCCCAGCCCGGGTCGCGAATGCCGTTCTGGCGTGCAAACGCCGCCATCGCCTCCGGCGAGTCGAACGGCTGATTGAAGCCGATGCTGACGACGTTGAACTTGTCGGGACCGAGCGCGGCGCGCGCCTCCTTTACCGTCTTCGCCAGGAACTGCGTCGCCGCCGGGCAGGCCTGCGAGCAGGCGGTATAGACGAAACTCACCAGCAGAGGTTTGCCGCGGTAGTCCGAGAGCGCGACGCGCCTGCGGTTCTGGTCCTGCAACCCGTATTCGCCGATCTCCCGGCCGACCGCCGCCTGGCTCGCCGTCAGCGCCTTGTCGTAGTCGGGCGCGTTCGATGCCGACGAGGGCTCGCCGGGAGCGGCACCAGTGGCGAACAGGCACAACGCTCCGCAGACGGCCAAGGCTCTGCGGATTCTCATGGCAGGACTTTAGGCGCGCAGCGCGCCGTCCAGCATCGCCGCTGCGAGAAGGAGGGAAAGCTGGGCGAGCGATGCGTGGAAGCACGCCATGGCGCTCTTCCTGTCGGGATGGCGCGTGAGGCGCCAGCCATACCGCAGGAACAGGGCGCCACCCGCCGCAGCACCGGCCAGATATATCCCGCCAGCGGAGTACAGCGCTGGCGCGAGCGACGCAGCGACCAGCAGTACGATGTGAGCGAAAATCGCGCGCGCGGCAAACGCATCGCCTTTCGCGACCGGCAGCATCGGCACGCCGGCAGCCGCGTAGTCGCTGCGGTAAGCGATCGCCAGGCTCCAGAAATGCGGCGGCGTCCACAGGAACAGCACGAGCGCCAGCAACAGAGCTTCCGGCGACAGCGCCGGCGTCACCGCCGCCGCGCCCGCGAGGACTGCGAAGCTGCCGGCGAGCCCGCCGATCACGATGTTGAGCCAGGTGCGCCGCTTCAGCCACACCGTGTACACCACGGCGTAGACGAAGGCGCCCAGAAACGTGTTCAGCGCCGCCACCGGGTTCACGGCGATCCAGGCCGCGGCCACCGCGGCAGCGATCATGAACGCGATCAGCCACAGCCAGCCGGCGTGATGCGCGAGTGCGCCGGTGGCGAACGGGCGCCGTCGGGTGCGCTCCATGCGGCGGTCGAATTCCCACTCGTAATATTGATTGAAGGCGCCGGCAGCGGCCGACGACACCAGCACGGCCAGGGCGAGGACGGCCAGCTGCCAGCGCGGCACGGCGGGTCCGGGCTGGATCGCCGCGCCCGCCAGTGCCGTGAAGGCGATGACGATGCCGATGCGCAGCTTGAACAGATTGAACGCCAGCCGCATCGCACCGCCCATGGCATATTTCTCCAAGCGTTCCTTCGTCTCAGCTCAAGCCCCAGACGGTGGACAGGTATTTCCAGTTGACGAAGTAGTACAGCACGAATGCCGTCAGGAAAACCAGGGCGAACACGAACGTGCCGGGTGCGGCAAATCCGGCGCCCCCGTGCCCGGTGATCGCCGTCGCCACCGGCATGCGCAGCACGCTCCCCTGGGTGCCGTAAGCCCCGCCCTCAAGGCGCTTGCCCCAAAGCAGCGAACCGACGGTAAGGAAAATGTAGACCGCGCCGCCGACGATGGCGATCACGCCCGATACGCCCATGATGCCGAGCATCAGCCACGCAGTGCCGGGGAATTCGTACGGCAGCATGGTACCGGCGAAAGTGATGTCCCAGTGCCGGCGCGGCACGCCCAGCGTTCCCGCGCCCATCATGGCCAGCGTGAACACCGCCATGCCGAGACCGAACAGATAGGGCTGCCACTTTGCCAGTCCAGGCAGGATCAGCTCGCGCCGGAACAGCGTCGGGATGAGAAAGTAGGTGAGCGCCATGAACGCGAGCGTGGTGCCGATCACCACCGTGGCGTGGAAATGCCCCGGTACGTAGAGGGTGTTGTGGATGAGCATGTTGAGCTGCTCGGTGCCCATCATCACTCCGGTGATGCCGCCGAGGAAACCGAATCCGACGAGCGAGATGAACATTCCGGAGAACACCGGGTTGCCCCAAGGCGCCTTGCGGATCCATTCGAACAGCCCTTTCGTATAGCCCTTCTCGCGCTGCGCCACCTCGATCGCGCCCGGCACCGTGAGCCCGTGGATCATGGAGGCGAGCACCGCCAGGTACATGGCGTAACTGGTGTTGAACACCTTCCATTCGGTCGACAGGCCGGGGTCGGAGAGCAGATGGTGGGCGCTGGCGAGCTGCAGGAACAAGATGTAGAGCAGGAACGCGGTACGACTCACCCGCTCCGACATCGGCTTGGCGCCGAACACGATTGCCGCAATTGCGTACCAGACCGCGATGTGGGCACTGACGTTGATCTGCTGCGACGAATGGCCGAACGCCCACCAGATGGTCCGGTACATCAGCGGATCGATGGTCTTGATATAGCCGGTCGACCAGAGGAAGGTTGGAATCAAGATGATCGCGCCCGAGGCGATGGTGAAGATGGCGATGATGCACGCCGTGAGTGCTCCGAAAGTCACCAGCGGAATCGAGCCCTCGTAGGTCTTCTCCGCCTTCGCCACGACCAGCGTCCCCAGGAATACGAAGCAGCCGATCAGCGCCCCGACGGCGAACAGGATCAACCCGAGGTAGAACGCCGGATGGGCCGGAAGCGGAACGTACGAGGTCATCATGACCGTCGCCTGGCCCTTGAAGATCGCGGCGTTGAAGGTCACGGTGCCGATCAGCATGAGCGCGAACCCGAGCCACGCCATTCGCGGCGTCGCCAGCCGCGACTTGAGCAACGTCGAGGAGCAGAAATACAGGATCGCGATCTCGAAAAAGATGATCCAGATCACCAGCATGTCCAGACCGTGTGCGGTCAGGAACAGGTAGAAGTTCTCGGCGTTGACAAGGTGCACCGCCTGCCAGCGCGTCAGCAGGATCAGCAAGGCGAGGGTCCCGCCCAGGAGCAGCGCCACGACCGCCGCGACGGCGTTGGCCTTGATGAGCGTCTCGGCCGACTTGTGGAACTGGAGCCCGCTGCGCGGGCAGGTGCGGAATAGAGCGGTGGTCGTCATTCTTGCCCCCTATTTCACGTACAGCCGGCTGACCATCGTATGGTGGCCGATGCCGCAGAATTCGTTGCACACGATGGCGTAGGTGCCGGCGCGGTTGGGCGTCACGTTGACGACGTGCTCGTAGCCTGGCAGCACCTGGATGTTGATGTTCTCCGGCTGCAGCGAGAAGCCGTGCTGGTAGTCCATGGCGGTGAGGTGCAGGCGGTAGGTCTTGCCTTTCTCCAGCTCGAGGATCGGCCACCATTGCCAAAGCCGAGCGATCAGGTAGACGTCGCTGCCGGCGGGCGGCTTCACCACCGGAATCTTCTGCTCGGTCTCCTCGCGCACCTTGTACTGGTCGACCATTGCCTGCGCCTTTTTCGAGAACATCTCGGGCGTGGTGCGGTAGGTCTCGGAAGACAGGTTCTGTTTTCCATAGATGTGCCAGAACGGCATCATGAAAAACATCACGAGGCACCACACGAAGGCAATGACGATCCAGACAAGCTCGACGCTGTGGACGGGCTCCTTCCACCACAATCGCTGTGCGGGCGGCAGTATGGCGCTCATCAGGACATCTCCATGAAAAGGTCGCTGAAAGCTGCTTCGCGGCGGTTCATTTGGCGATCGGTATGCCGACGATCTCCATCACACCCCATACGATGTAAATGACGGTCGGCACGGCAACACCGAGAAACAACAGCAGGAACGGGTTTTCGAGGATTTGCTGCATGACCGGAACGCGTTCGTCGGCCGCGGCGGTGTGATCGGATTCAGCCATGGCATTGCTCTCCTCTGTGCCGGGGGCGTGCCCCCGTTGTGGTTTGCCTCGGCGCGAATCTACGCAGTGCCGAACCAAAAGAATTTGACTTGAATTAAATCTGGACCAACTTCCGCAGAGGGTTTGATCCAGATCAAACGCCACCACCGGGGGTCAAACGACAGTTGCATCCATGCTGCAGCGCCTCCAATCCGCCGGCCAGTGGCTTTTCCTCAAGATCGACGCGGCGTTCAATGCGGCGTTCGGCGACCGCCTCAATCCCCTCTACTACCTGGGCGCGATCAGCTACTGGATGTTCTGGCTGGTCGTCGCGAGCGGCCTTTACCTCTACGCCTTCTACCGCACCGGCGTCGATACCACCTACACGTCCGTCGAAGCGCTCACTCATGGGCAGTGGTACCTGGGCGGGGTGATGCGCAGCCTGCACCGTTACGCATCGGATGCGATGGTGCTGACGATGCTGCTGCATCTCGCCCGGACCTTCGTCTTCGACCGCTACCGGAGCTTCCGCGCCTTTGCGTGGATCACCGGCGTGGTGCTGTTGTGGCTGGTCTATGCCTCGGGCGTGAACGGCTACATGCTTCCCTGGGACCGGCTCGCGCAATTCGTGGTGACGGCCACCGCGGAATGGTTCGACGGCCTGCCGGTATTCCGCGGTGTTCTGGTGCGAAATTTCATCCTTCCTGAGGCGATCAGCGACCGGTTCTTCTCGCTGCTCAGCTTCCTGCACATCGGCATTCCGCTCGCGGCGCTGGCGGTTCTCTGGGTGCACACTCAGCGCGTCCCGCGCGCGAAGACCACGCCGCCTTGGCCGCTCGCGTTCGCCGTGCTCGGCACGCTGCTCGTGCTTTCTCTCGCCCGGCCGGCACTGTCGCAGGGCCCGGCCGACCTCGATCGCGTTCCTCTCGAACTCGACTTCGACTGGTTCTATCTCGCCGCCTACCCGCTCATCTACCGCTGGTCGCCGCAGCAGCTCTGGCTGCTCGTCGGCGGCTTCACCATCCTCTTCCTGCTTGCGCCGTGGCTGCCGCCCAAGCGGCGCAGCCGCGAAGTCGCGGCGCAGATCACGCTGCACCCGGGCAATCGCACCGTCACCGCTCGCGAAGACGAAACGGTGCTCGACGCTGCGCTGCGCCAGGGCGTGCCACTCCCGTTTGAATGCCGCAACGGCGGCTGCGGCGTGTGCAAGTGCGCCTTGCTGAACGGCGAGCTCGATTACGGCCCGTATCAGAAGTCGGCGTTGCCGGATGCCGAGCGCGCCGCCGGGAAGTTTCTCTCTTGCTGCGCGACGCCGCTCTCCGACATCGAAGTCGAGTACGAAGAAGGTGCGGCAAAGCTCGAGCACGCCAGGTCGTACACGGCGCGCGTCGAAATGCTGGAGCGCCTCGCGCACGACGTAATGCTGCTGCGGCTGCGCATCGAAGGCGGCGAGCGCATCACCTTCGCCGCCGGGCAGTTCATCAACGTCATCCTGGAAGACGGCGAGCGCCGTGCCTATTCCTTCACCACCGCGCCGCAGGAGACCGATGTCGTCGACCTGCACGTGCGCCTCGTTCCCGGCGGACGCTTCACGACGCACGTGTTCAACGCCATGAAGGAAGGCGATACGCTGCGTTTCGAAGGGCCGCTCGGCGTCTCGGCGATCCGCGAGGGCAGGAAGCCGCTGATCTTCGTCGCCGGCGCAACCGGCTTCGCGCCGGTGAAGAGCATGCTCGAATTCGCGTTCGCGAGCGGACTCAAGCGCCCGATGATCCTCTACTGGGGCGTGCGGCGGCATCGCGACCTGTATATGGCCGAGCTGCCGGAGCGCTGGCAGCGCGAACACGACAACTTCAGGTTCGTCCCGGTACTGTCGGATCCGGCGCCCGAGGACGAATGGAACGGACGCACCGGGCTCGTCCACGAGGCGATCCTCGCAGACTTTCCCAGCCTCGCCGGATACGAGATCTACGCCTGCGGTTCGGTAAAGATGGTGGAATCAGCGCGGCCGGCGTTCATCACGCAGGGGCTTGCCGAGGATGCGTGCTTCTCGGACGCCTTCGTTCCCGCGGCACGGCAGTCGGTCTGAGCCGGGGCGGTCGATGCGCGCCGCGCGGGCGAACGGCGAGTGCCTGCTAAGCGGACTTCCCACTCACGCGCCAGAAAATGGGGCCCACCTCCTGTTGAATTGAGGCGATTAAAGTCCCATAAGGCGCAAATTTCCCATACGGAACTCCGTTGTTTTGTCTTGACGTGTCCAACATCGTTCCCTACTATCCAAATATCAAACGTGGGTAGTAAATGAGGGTACGCCGTCACACTGTGATGGCGCGCATCGACTTTCCTGGGGATGATATGGTCAGAACAATTCGAATGGCGCTCGCTGGCGCGATTTTCGCCGCATCGTGTACGGCAGCCACTGCGCAGACCGTGCGTGTGCGCGGGACGATAGCGAAGGCTGACGGCAACGTGCTTACGTTGAAATCCAGCGACGGCGCTGAGATCAACCTGACGCTCACCGAGAATGCGATGATCGTCGCCGTGGTGAAAGCGTCGATGGCGGACATCAAGGAAGGTACCTTCCTTGGCAGCGCGGCAATGCCGCAGCCAGACGGCAGTCAGAAGGCCTTGGAGGTACACATCTTCCCCGAACAGATGCGCGGCACCGGCGAGGGTCACCGGGCCTACGCACCCGTGCCGAACAGCACCATGACCAATGGCGCGGCTTCCGGCGCGACGGTCGCCGGCATCGATGGCTCGACGATCGCGCTCAAATACAAGGACGGCGAGAAGAAGATCATCGTTCCGCCGAACGTGCCGATCCTCCGTTACGAGATCGGCAGCAAGAGCGATCTCAAGGCGGGCACGCGGTTCACCGTGCTCGCAGCAACCAAGAAGCCGGACGGCACGCTGGAGGCAAACCGCATCAACGTCGGCCGCGATGGCGTCGTGCCGCAATAGTGGGGGCTGCCTTGCTTAGCTCAGAGGCGCGCGAAAAAAAGCGCGTCCAGAGTTAAGCATTTGTGCTGTCGGCTGTTCAACCGTCCCACGCCTGCACGACGGTCTGGCGCGCAAGGCTTGCGTGCTCACGCCATCAGTCGGCCTTGATGCCGGCGGCCTTGATGACGCTCGCCATGCGCGCGTAATCGTCGCGCGTCACCTGCAACAGCTCCTGCGGCGATCCGGCCCAGACTTCGATCCCCTGTTTCAGGAACTGCTCTTTGAGCTCGGGCGTGGCCAGCGCCTTCATCGCCTCGGCGCTGAGCCTGGCGACGATCTCCTTCGGCGTGCCGGCAGGCGCATACAGCGCAGTCCAGGAGGCGTAGTTGTAGCCCGAAACGCCCGACTCCTGCATTGTCGGCAGGTCCGGTGCCATCGCCGTGCGCCGGTCGCCGGCGAACGCGACCAGGCGCACCTTGCCCGCCCTGGCGTGAGGCAGGGTTAGTGTCAGCGATATGAACGCGGCCTGCACCTGCCCGGAGACGAGATCGAGCGCGGCCTGCGTCGCGCCCTTGTACGGGACGTGGGTAAGATTCACTCCCGCCATGTATTTGTACATCTCCATCGCCAGGTGCTGCGGCGAGCCATTGCCGCCCGAGGAGTAGTTGAGCTTCCCGGGATTGGCTTTGGCGAGCGCCGTGAGCTCGGCCACGGTGTTCGCTGGCACGCTAGCATGGACCACCAGCGCCGTCGGGATCGACGCGATCATCACGATCGGCTCGAAGCTCTTGAACGGATCGTATGGGACCCTGGCGTGGATGTTGGGCAGCATGGTCATGATGCTGTTGTTGAGGCCCGCGAGCGTGTAGCCGTCGGGCGCGGCCTTCGCGGCGCGCTCGGTGCCGATCAGCCCCGCTGCGCCGGGCTGGTTCTCGACCACGAACGCGGTGCCCATGCTCGCGCCCATTCTTTCCACCGCCACCCGCACCGCGATGTCCGAGGGGCTCGCGGCCTGCAGCGGACAGATCACGAGTATCGGTTTCGACGGATACGCCGCCTGCGCGAACACCGCGGCCGGCGCGCAGGCCGACAGCACCCACGCGCCGAGTCGCCACATTATTTCTTTGAGTTTCACTTTTCCTCCCGGCGCCGAAGAATCGATTTCCAAATCACGGCTCGTAGATTTCGTTCACCGGCACCACCGACAGCGTGCCGGCGCCACCGGCGTTGTTGACCCCGGAGACCGCGTAAATCCTGTTGCCGATCGTTGCGACGGCAAAACCGTGGCGTGGCGTCGGCATGCGCGCGAGCTTGCTCCAGCTGTTGGTCTTCGGATCGTAGGCCTCATGGGCGCGGAAGACGCCGCCGAACTCCTCGACCCAGCCTTCACCGCCGAGAACATGGACTTTGCCGTTGAGCGCGTCGGCGCCGGTGCCGCTGCGCGCCGTTGGCATCGGCAGGCGCGTGCTCCAGGTGCCGGTGGCGATGTCATAGGCCTCGTTCATCGAGACGTTCGACGACCAGCCGTTGGAGAAGCACGAGCCCACGCGCCCGCCCACCGCGTAGATCTTGCCGTCCGTGTACGCGACGCTGTGGTGGTTGCGCGGCAATGACATGGGTTTCAACTGCGTCCAGGTATTGGTCTGCGTGTCGAGCACTTCGAGCGTGCCGAGCAGCTCCACCGGGCCGCCCGCGGTGAGGCCATCGGGCAGATCCACGCCGGAGGGGATTTTCGCTCCGCCGCTGACGTAGATCTTTGTGCCTACCGCCACCGCCGCGAGTGCGCCGCGCGGTGTGGGCATCGGCGGCAACGCGCTCCAGCTTCCCTTGTCCATGTCGAACACCCAGGCCTTGTTCTCCGGGTACCAGCCGACCTTGCCGGTGTCGGGAAGACGGAAACCGCCGAATACGTAGAACTTGTTGCCAATGCTGGCCGCGGCGCCGTGGTGCACCGGCACGGGGTTCGAGGGCAACTGCGCCCACTGGCCGGTGGCGGGATCGAATTTCCAGAAAATTCCCATGGCTTTGTTCGCCGGGTCCTGGCCGCCATACACCAGCAGATTGGTACCGACCTTGGCACCGATGACTTCGTTTGCGCCCTGCGGAATGGGCGTGCCCTGTTTCCACGCGCCTTGCGCGAGTGCATCCAGGCTGGCGATGCCGAGTGCGATGGTAACTGCAGCGATGAAGCGCTTGTGAACTTGTGGCATTGGGACCTCCTCCTTGAGTTGTTATCTCGCCCTGCGTACCCTCACTCGCGCAACAGGACGCGGATATCGTACGCCATATCCGCCACCGGCTGCCCGTATCGAAACAGCAGGCGCGTGCGGCCTTGCTTGTCGATCGCATAGTAGCCGGTGCTGTGGTCCATGGTATAGCCGTCTTTTCCCGTCGGCACCTTTTGGTAAAAAACCTTGAAGGCGCGCGCCGCCTCGCGCGTCGCCTTCAAGTCGCCCGCGAGGCCGAGAAACGTCGGCTCGAACGCGGTCACGTATTTGGCGAGCAGCGCCGGCGTATCGCGCCCCGGATCGACGGTGATGAACAAGACCTGAACTCGCTTGCGGTCCTCGCCCAGCGCGTCGAGCGTCGCGGCGAGCGCCGCGAGCGAGGTCGGGCACACATCGGGACAGCGGGTGAAGCCGAACGTGACGACGGCGACCTTGCCGGCGAAATCCGCCGTCGTGCGAGGCTTGCCGTCGTGGCCGGCGAGGCGAAATCCGCCGCCGTAGCCTTGTCCGGTGACATCGACGCCCCTGAACGCGTCCGCGGCGCCGCATAGCGCGGCCAAGCTCACGCCGATCAGGAAAACCGCGGGAAGGTTGTTAGAAGGCATATGAGTCGCGGTCGCCTATTGCTTGTAGCGCCGGACCGTGACGGTATCGCCAATCTCGAACGACATAAGATCTTCTCCGACCGGTCGTCTGCACAGCTTCCTCCAATTGTTTATCGATGAGTTCCCTGCACCGGAAAGAACAAGGATAGGACGGAGCAGGATCGAGGTTATCCGAACCTGGAAAAATCCGGTTTGCGCTTCTCGAGGAACGCGCTAAAAGCTTCCTTTGCCTCGGGAGAATTCAGCCGCCCGGCGAATATTTTTCCTTCGCGGCTCATCGCCTGTTCGACCTGGGCGATGAGCCCGTCTTTCATGAGCGATTTGGTGAGGCGCAGCGCACCCGGCGGTTTCTGCCCGAGCTTTTGCGCCGTCGCCATCGCGGTTTCCAGCAGATCTTCCGGCACGACAATTTCATTGACCAAACCGATCTCCCGGGCTTTCTCGGCGGAAAACGGCTCGCCGAGCAGCAGCAGTTCCGCCGCGCGCGGCCAACCGGCCAGCCGCGGCAACAGGAAACTCGATGCGGCCTCGGGCACCAGCGCGAGATTTACGAAGGGCAGCGCGAAGCGCGTCCCGACCGCCGCATAGACAAGATCGCAATGCAGCAGCAGCGTGGTGCCGATGCCGATCGCCGCGCCGCTCACCGCCGCGACGACGGGCTTGCCGAAATGGCTGATGACGCGCAGGAAGCGGAAAGGCGCGCCGTCCTCGCCACGCGGCGGGTTGGCGAGGAAATCCGAAAGATCGTTGCCGCTGGTGAAGACATCGGGTTTGCCGTGAATGAGCACCACGCGCACCGCGTCGTCGGCGTCCGCCGCCTCAAGCGCGTCGGCAAGCGCGCCGTACATCGCCGCGATGATGGCATTTTTCTTCTCCGGCCGGTTGAACTCGATGCGCAGCACGCCGTCGCTGTGCTCGGTGAGAATAGGGTCCATGTGCACTTGACTGGCGGTGTTGGCAGTCTAGAGCGAACCCTTCTCTGTCGCAATTTCCCTGCTAACAGGGAAAATACAGGGAATTTCGCCTGTTCTGACGGTTCGAATTACGCCCTACTCCTCGAAAACCCGCGCCCAGAGACAATCTCCAGCCATCACACCTATTTTAGGCGCAAATCGGAACAGGAAACGTATCAGGGAACGAACAGGGAATTGTTTTTGGATGGGCGCCCATCGCGGCCTGATTTAGTAGTTCGCCACCCACACGCTGCGATTAGTGCTTCGCTGAATCGAGCAACTTCGCTTTGCTGAGCGGCAAGGTGCGGCCAGCCGTCTCTAAGCGCTTTAGCCTTCGTTCTATAGGCTGCCTGCGATTTTGCCACGCGCGCATTGAAGGGGAAATACAGCCACACGCAGTGGCTGATGACAATACCAACCGCCGGGTGCGGCGGCAGTCACTCAGACCTGCCGCCGCACACGAGTGTTGACCGCAATGGCTAGCTCAGTGACAGTAGGAATCTATCCGGGCCTCCGCCTCGCGCGACTTTTCCCAACGCTCGTCGCTGGGAGTAAAGACCTGCGGCACGAGGAAGTCGTTCGGGTCGGCCAGCAGGCGGAATTCCGGCCACTCGCTTTGCGGGAAGCCCATGTTTTGCGCCGTTTCACGCCAGTTGATCTTGTGATAGAGCGCGGAGCCGGCCTGTGCAACATCGGTCAAATGGCCCGGATAGTAGACCTTGGGCTTGAGGTGTTGGGTGTACTGGATGATGTCGCGCTGCTGGTTGTTCCCCGCCCCGAGGCTGACGATCGAGCCCATGAGCACGTCGGTGTGGGGCAGGTTGCTCATGATGGAGAACAGACCCTTGCCTATTTCTCCGGCAAGCGCGATCGCGGGGCCGTTATTCACCGGGTCGTTGTATTGCGCCAGTGTGATCAGGCCGGGGGAACCAGTCCCGATGCCTTCCTTCACAGGACCCGCCGAATTGACGAAGGCGAAGGTGAAGTTGCGGCCCGCTCCGCGCACCACGAAGTGATACCAGATCTCGATGATGCCGGCGCTACCGCCGAAGCCGGTGGTTGTTGTGTCCATCTGCCCCGGCACCCGCAGAGCCGGGTTGCTCGGCGGCGTAAACGGCGTGCCTGCCGGGAACATCGCCGGGAAGGTGATGGCCGGCGGGGGAGTGTCGATGACGCGCCCCGCATAGCGCGGATCGCCGAGATTGGAGAGCGGCGAATGCGGGAAGGACAGATCGACCGGCGCCGTTCCCGAATGGACATGCTTGAACGTGAGGATGCAGATGTGGGGATCGAACTGCGTGATCCTCCTCACCGTTGTTCTGCCGCCGATTGGATTGGCCAGGGTGCCCGTGTACTCCCCAGGTGGTGAGTTTGGCGGCACGACCCCGACACAGTTGACCGGATCGCCGTTCGGAATGATCTTGACCCCACCGTTGACCAGATTGGGGTCGTTGAACATCCTGGTCACGTCTGCCTGCATGACTAGGCAGGTTTCCGGCGATGCGTAGATCGTTGCGCCCGTCCACTTCGAAACGTAGGCGGCATTGTCTGCATGGTCGCCATGACCGTGTCCCAGAAAGATCGCTTCTGGACGCAGCGCGATGAAATCCTGAGGCAGGATCGGGGTGCGGCGCGTGTCTAAGGGCGTGGTCGGCAACTCCGGACGATTGATATACGCATCGAGCAGGATGATTCGTCCCCGCACCGATACGACATACGTGGTGTTCGTTGCCCACGAGAAGATGACTTTGTTTTTATCCACCCTCCCTTTTTCATCTACGTTTTCGATCCCGAAGAATTTCTGCCGAGCCTGGATCGACGCGGGGTCTGCTCTTCTATCTTCTCTGTCTGCTCCATCGTCTGTAATATCCATAGCGGCGGCAGACCAAGACAAAAGACACAGGACACCCGGCAAGAGTACGGACAGTATTCGCTTGCAGTTCATGGCATGACCTCCTAGTTGGCGAGCTGGATTAGCGTTCGATAAGCGATAGAGCGATACGAAAATCAATCGCAAGAAAAGCACACTCAGTCGGTCGCGCCGTGGACGATCCTGCCCGCCTGCAAAGTCAGCACCGAGCGAACCTTGCGGAACTTGTCGTCGGACACCGAGAGCGGGTCGTCACTCAGCACGACCAGGTCGGCGAGCTTGCCCGACTCGATCGAGCCGAGCTCGTCGTCGTCCCAGGAAAGGTAGGCGCTGCCTTTCGTGTACATCTTGAGCGCTTCCAGCCGCGTGATCGCCTGGTCGCCATTGATCACCACACCGGCATTGTTTTTCGCCGTGGTCATGTAGTACATCATCAGCCAGGGATTGAACGCGGCGACATTCGTCGCGTCGGAGCCTCCGCCGCAAGGGATCCCGGCGTCGAGCAGCCTGCGGAACGGCGGGCCGCTGGGCGCCGCGCCTCCTGCGCTGGTGTACGAGGTGCCCTGGATGTTGAGCGCGATTCCCAGCTCTTTCACCGCCTGGATCTGCGCGTCGGTGATCGGATTGACGTGGCACAGCGACCAGCGCAATGCGCCGATCGGGCCGACCTCCGCCGCCGCCTGATAGGCGGCGATGTGGAACGCGATCTCGGCAGCCGTGAGCGAATGCTGCGTCACCATCCAGCCGTGCTGCGCGGCGAACTTCCACGCATCGGAGTTGAGGGGGTTGGTGGTGCTCGTGTTTATCCGCTCGCCCACTCCCAGCTGACGCCATACGTCGTCGCCAACGCTGTTGAAGTTGTTGACGATGCGGGTCTCCGCCACCGACACGCCGCTGTCGTCGCCGCTCCAGAGCCACGGGCGCACGCGCACCTTCAGCGCGTCCTGGCGCCACAGGTTCAGCGCATACTGGTACGGATCGAGGCCGCTCAGCCCACCGTGGTCGTGGAACATGGTGATGCCGAGGCTCGCGGCGAAGTCCATCGCCTCCGCGGTGCCTTGCTGCTTGGACGCATCGGTTTGCAGCGCAGTCAACGCCGCCTGGCCCTGGCCGGCGATGAGCACGCCGGTCGTGGCGTTCACGGCAACGCCTCTCGACTGGAAGAACGCGATCCCGCTCGTGTTCGTCACCGCGGCGCCGCCGCCGCCCGTCTCGGACAGGTAAACCGGATTGCGGGGCGCGGCGGTGTCGAGCTCGGCCGGCGTCGGCAGGCGTTTCTCGGCGAGTCCGTTGCGATTCCAGCCGCCGATGCAGGTCACAAAGTCATTCGCAGGCACGGGCAGCGTCGCAATTCTTGTTGAGATCATATGTTGCAGATCCGCGACCGAGGTCGCCGTCTCGATGATGCGCACCTCGTGGCCCGGGTTGAGTCCGCAGCGGATGTAATGGACGTGGGAGTCGATGAGACCGGGTATTACCGTCGCGCCCTTGAGATTGATCGTGCGCGAGCACGGCCCGAGGGCTCCGGCGCGCCCCACTTCGACAATGCGGCCGTCGCGGACCGCGAGCCCCCAGACGACGCTGTCGCGCGCGTCCATCGTGAGAAACCGGCCGTTCACGAGGTTGAGGTCCCGCGACCCTTCACACTCCGAATCGGGTCCCCTCGAATCGTGCCTCCTCGAATCGTGCCCCCTGTCCGCCCGCGCCGCCGTCGCGAGCATCGTGCCGCTCACTGCCATCGCCGCCGCACTCTGCATGAATCTGCGGCGCGACAAACTACGCTGCTTCAAATTCTCACGTGCCATACGGCGTGCTGGCTTCATTCTTCCTCTCCTTTGTCAACCTCGAATACTTCAGCGCTTGCCCGGCGGCGTGATCTGGATGCCGAGCGCATCATTGCGAACGTCTCCCGCGCACTCGGGAAGCATCCAGCCCTCGCGGATCAATTCCATCAGCCGCGACTCCGGCAGAAGAAATTCCCGAACTAGTGCCGTTCGTCGAACTTGTGAAAATCACCTTCCCCACACGAATAGTTGGCGGCGACGCTGATATCGCCGCCTGCGGGGCCCGTGTATCTGAGCGTTTGGGGATAAGGACAAAGCGGCCGGCTGCGCGTGGTCGGTAGCCCCGTCAAGGTACCCAGGGTGCTGCTGAAGTTGGTTCCAGTCGCGGCGACGGTATCTGGAGCGACGCCGTTTTCAATCCAGTTCACCATCGGCGTAAGCATGTCGAAGTGATCGGTGGACGCATTGCCGCCGCAGTGACCCATGTTCGGCACGAGGTAAAGCTTCATGAAATCCCCGGCCCGGCCAAGTCTGTCATCGCGCTCATCGCGCCCTTCGCCACGCTCGCGCGTGAAGCTGAAGGGATGGCTCAGTCCCCCGTGGAGCTCCGCCACCCTTTGGAAATACCGGAGGGTATACGGCCACGGCGGGCCCGAGTCGCTCAATCCGTGGTAGAAGATCAGCTTGCCGCCTCGCCTGAGGAAGTGCGATATGTCGGGCGAGTTATTGACCGCAGGCGAACTGGCGGTCACCAGATGAATATCCGTATCATAGTTGACGGTGAGTGGATTGTAAGTGGGATCGGGAACGGTAAACCAGAACAACGGCAACTGGCCCGATCCCAAACCGATGTTACCCGGGGGCGTCGTCGGAGTTCCGATGTCGCGCGTCGGGATACCCGAAGGCATCATGAAACCGCCATCGAAGGGATACCCGGACAGCACGGTTCCGTCCGGCGACCTTATCCGCTCGCCATTCGAGGTTCTCGGCCCTTGCGCTATCTTCTTGACCGCGGTCACCTGCTCGGGCGAGAGGCAAGTGGGCGTCTTCCCGCCGGTGCACTGCAACGGCTGTCCGGGCGCTATCGAACCGTAGGGTCCCGACCCAGGGAATACGAAGGTCGCCGGGTCGAAGT
This sequence comes from Gammaproteobacteria bacterium, assembly GCA_041490545.1. Lineage (GTDB taxonomy): Bacteria > Pseudomonadota > Gammaproteobacteria > Burkholderiales > SG8-39 > VBDM01. The sequence goes on along the minus strand of JBGPTG010000007.1, from coordinate 6,852 downwards.
GGCAGGCCGCCAGATTGTCGATGACTCCATCCACCAGTCCGTCGAGCGCATCACAAGCAGCCAGGATCGCGTTCGTGAAGAGATTCTGATCGCTGACGGGGAACCCCTGGGTGTATATGGGATTTCCCTTCGTGTCCTTCGGTGAGATGGAGATGATGTGCTCCAATCCCCAGGTCTCGCTCAAGGAAATATCCGGCGGGAGGTAGAAGGGATCCCCCGCGATGACGCCATCGTAATAGGTGGGGAACAGCTGGGACATCGCCATTCCCTGCCGCCCGCTCGTCGAGCAGCCGACGAAGTAAGAACGGTCCGCCGGTCGGCCGTAGTACACGTCGATCAGATATTTGGCGGTCCGGGTGGTCACGTCGATGGAGTTGTACGCCCAATCCCTGACCGCCTCGGCGTCGGGAAAGAACATGTTCACCTGGAGAATGCTCGGAGAGTTTGCGGTCGCCGGTAGCGTAGCCGGCAACTGAGACGACTCATGGCCGCCATCCTGAGAAGCGACGGCCCATCCGTTCCTCAGCTCCGGAAAAGAAGCCGTACCGGTCTGTGCGCCGGTCGCTGCGGGGAGCGAGCCTTCGGTACCGCCGCCACCCTGAAACATGTATCTGCCGTTCCAGACCGTTGGCAGACGCACTTCGAACCTCGTCCCGTATGCCTGGGGTGTGCTGAAAGGCCCGGCAACACCCGTACGCGGCTGCAGTATGCCTTGTATCTGGCAATGCTCCGGCAAGGGGTTCGACCCAGTCGTCGCGGGATTCAGTCTCGCAAGCGTGATGGTGGTTCCCCCGGTGGTCCCGGTGGGTTGAATGGGAAACTCGCTGAAGGTCGCGAGCGATTCGCAGGTGACAGCCGGCATCGTTGCTCTTTCGATAACGAGTCGGGCGACGGGCTCCTTCGAGGCCTTCGACGCGAACAGCTGAAAGGTATTGGAGCCGAGTTCGAGCCCGGACACCGCGCCCGTCATCGACCCCGCAGTCCCATCGGGCTGCAGTGTCGACGAGACTTTGCGCCCGTTCAGCGTGAGCGCGGAGTGTCGAATCGCTGCGATCGAGGGGCCGGTGACGTGGATAACCGCCGTGTCCGTCGTGACGTACCCTACCGGAGGGGTATCGGGGCTGGTGAGCGTGTAGCTGGCATCGGCCTGATCTGCCTGCAGATGGGGGGACAGCACTCCTATAGATAACGCAACAACGGTCCCGAGTCTCCTTGCTTTGGTGAAAACAACCATGATTACCCTCCTCTTTTTCGGTCCAATGCCAGCAAAAAATGAGTCCCGCCCACGACGAACCCGCCGGTCCGCCCGCTATCCTTGCGACTGTCACCCCGGCTGCGTCCATAGAAACCGTGGCGGCGGACGAGCCCAATTCGTTATGTGGAAATTATTTGACACTTGCAGGAAATGTGGAATAGTGATGCCGGACTACCAGATATCTGATTATGAGATAGGACGCGCTATGTTGCCTCGATTGCTGATCAATGGATATCAAACAGCTTGATTACTTCGTTCACGTCGCCGATCTCGGCAGCTTTACCAAGGCCGCGTCGCTGCTTTCCATTGCCCAGTCCGCATTGAGCCACCAAGTGCGCCAGCTCGAAGTGGAGCTCGAACAGACCTTGCTGTATCGCAATGGCCGCGGCGTTACGCCGACGGATGCGGGCAGACGTCTCCTTGCGCACGCGCGAGGAATTCTGATGCAGGTACGCCGCGCGCGCGACGAACTCACGGAGGCGAGGGACGCGATGGTGGGGCACGTCGTCCTCGGGCTGCCTCCGAGCATCGCAAGGCTCCTCACGGTTCCCTTGTTCAAGTCTTTTCGCAGCTCGTTTCCCGACGGGACTTTTGGTGTGGTGGAAGGATTGTCCGCGTCTGTTGTGGAGTGGCTTGTGGAAGGACGCGTCGACATCGGACTGGTCTACAACCCGACACCACTGCAGTCGATCGAGATTAACCCGCTGCATGAACAGGAAATGTTCCTGATCTCGTCCAAGACGGCCGGAAAGGGCCGGCGAATCAAACCGATCCCGCTGAAGGAGTTGCCCGTCTATCCGCTGATCATTCCGAGCCGCCCGAATGCAAACCGGATGCTGATCGAGGCCCAGCTTGCATATCTTGGATTGAAACCACAGATCGAATTTGAAATCGACGGGATTGCATCGATCCTCGACCTCGTTCACGAGGGTTACGGGCACGCCGTCCTGCCCCTCAATTCATTGCGGGGCCACGATCTTGGACGGGACTTTGTCACAAGCCCCATCGTAAAGCCCAAGCTCACCATCCAGCTGTCGCTGGTAACCTCTGCCCAACGCCCCAGCACGCCGTTGACGAGGGGGTCGCTTTCGCTGATTCATAAAACCGTGCTGCGTGTTCTCTTTGCGGAAAAATCCTGAGTTTCGGAGGGCGGGGTCTGACTTTAGTACCACGCCATGCCTCTTATTGAGGCGACGCTGTCAGGTATTTCCTGTCAGGGGTTTCCCGCATTTTCTGGTAACACCCCCCACTGCGCATCCGGCCCGGAAAAAACGGATCCGACTCCGCGTCGCCTCACCTCGTGACGCGCAGCCGGGTTCGGAAGCGCGCCAGACGGCGCTCGGGGATTTTTCCTGAATCGCCGGAGACGTTACGCCGCCTCTCTGCATCAGGGTACCGGAATCGTCTTTCATGTCCGTCCTCCTTGGGTCGTGCAGTCGTGTTACCGCGGCGCGTGCGCGAACCAGCGAGCAAACTAGTGGGTTCTTGCCCACTTGCGCGAGTGGGAAACGCGGCATGGGCCTTCGACGCATTTGTGGACGACTTCGCGCGAGCATCTTGCTAGACTGAATGTGAATCCGCCCGAAGAAGCAAGAACCTGCCCGAAGAAGCAAGGGAGAAAGCCATGTTAAATTGTCAGCGCACGGCGTTGCTTGCCGTATTTGCGGTTTCCTTCAGCTTGGCATGCCGAAGCGGCCTTGCCGCCCCGGATATTCTGCTGGGAAACGTGGCGTCGACGACAAACGTGACGGCGCGCGACAACAGCGCCAATATCGTCCTCGGGTACTCGGTCTATCTGGAGCACGTCAATGGCGGGGGCGGCGTGCGCGGCCGCAAGATCAAGATCGTCAACAAAGACGACGATCTCAACCCGGCGAAGATGGTGGCGCTCACCGAGGAATTGATCGCCGACAAGGACATGCTCGCGCTGGTCGGTTATCTGAACACCCCGGGGCTCGTCGAGCTGACGAAGCGGGGCCTTCTGGTCCAAACACAGATCGCCATGATCGCGCCGATCGGGGCGTTTAACGCGACGAATTTCTACCCGCTTCGGCCAGGCTACAACGAGGAAGCGGAAAAGCTCCTGCATGAAACCCAGGACACGCAGAAGAAGCGCATCGGCCTGGTCTATTTCAACCAGGCGTTCGGCCCATCGGTACTTAAATTCGCAGAGGACACGGCCAAGAAGATCGGCGTCAACATAGTGGCCACGGCCGGCTTCGAGACCGCTCCCGACAAAATCGACGCCAACATCGCCGCCGCGGCGGATACTCTGTCCAAGGCGCAACCCGATGCGGTCATCATGATCATCGGCGGGATTGGGGCCTACAAGTTCGCCAAGCGGTTTCGCGAGACGCCGAGCGGATCCGCGCAGCTCTACACGTTATCGACCGCCGACTCCTTCCAGTTCGTCAAGGTCGCCGGCTTGGACAACGCCCGAGGCGTGGTGATCTCGCAGGCCATGCCGTATCCCCAGAACAACGCGCTCGCGGTAGTCCGGGAGTACCAGAAAATGATGAAACAATATGCCCCGGATCGGCCGCCGCATTTCTACAGCCTCGAGGGATTCATGGGCGCCAAGATCGCGGTTGAGGCGATCCGGCGCGCCGGCCCCAATCCGACCCGCGAGAAAGTCATCGCAGCGCTGAACACAATGAAGGATTTCGATCTGGGAGATTTTATCGTCAGCTATTCTGCCACGCAGCGCACCGGGTCGAAGCTCGTGGACCTCACCATCATCGGCAAGAACGGCACGCTGTACCGATAGCCCGGCTGGCGTCAGAACAACCGGTACACGGCGCCGCTGGTCGTTACGAATGGCAGGGGTTCAATCCCGCAGCACCCTGACTACCAGGTCCCGCAACCACATGTTGGCGAGATCGCGATGGAAGCGCCGGTGCCAATACTGCTTGATGGGGTTGAGGGGCGTCTTGATGGGGGGCTCGATCAGCTTGATATTGGCGAGCTTGGCAAAGCCTAGGCCCACCGATCTCGGGACGATCGCGATGAGGTCGGTTTCGGCGATGATCGCCGGCAGGCTGGTGAAATGACTCACTTGCAGCTGCACCCGCCGCTTCAGCCCCCCTCCGCTGCAGAATTTGCTCGACGATCCCAGGGTTGCCCCCGCAAGAGCGCAGGACCGCGTGGTTGGCGGCGAGGAATTGCTTGAGCGTGATGCGCTCGCCTATGGTCGGATGGTCGGCACGCGCGATGCAGACGAACGAATAGCGGTACAACCGTTGCTGAAAGATGCCGGCGCCGGTAGATGATCCGGGCCGACCGACAAGAAAAACTAGGAATCCGCGGCGTCGCCGAGATAGGCGCGCCGGATATGAGGCTGCGCCAGCAGTTCCTGCGGAATACCCTCGGCCACGATCCTACCCTCTTCGAGCACGTAAGCACGCGTGGCGACCTCGAGCGCCATGGCGACGTTCTGCTCGACCAGCAGGACCGCAACGCCGCCGCGATTGATCTCCTGGACAACCTCGAACATCTCCAGAACCACCGAGGGCGCAAGCCCGAGCGAGGGTTCGTCGAGCAGCAGCAGCCGAGGCTGTGCCATCAGCGCGCGGCCGATCGCAAGCATCTGCTGCTGGCCGCCCGATAGCGTCCCGGCCGGCGCGTCGAGCCGCTCCCGCAGTACCGGAAAAATGGAATACACCCGCTCGAGCGACTGCCTCCGATTGGCGCGCGCGGCAGGCCTGTAGCTTCCGAGCTCGAGGTTCTCCTTCACCGTCAATCCCGCGAACAGGCGCCGGCCTTCGGGGACGATGGCAATGCCCCGGTCGCAGAACTGGTTGTGCGGCAGCCGGTTCAGATTCTGGCCGTCCATCGAAAATGTGCCGGCCGCGATCGGATTGAGCCCCGCAATGGCGTTGATCAGCGTGGTCTTGCCGGCGCCATTGGGACCCACGACGCACACCAGTTCGCCCGCGGCCATCCTGATAGAGACGTCCCACAGCGCGGTGGCCGCGCCGTAGGCGACCTGGATGCGATCGAGTTCAAGCATGGGGTTTCCCCATCTGGGGTTTTCCTAAATACGCGGTCACGACTTCCGTCCTGCCCATCACGTCCCTCGGGCTGCCCTCCGCGATCACCCGGCCGTGGTTCAACACCACGATCCGGTCGGTCAGCTCCATCACCGCGCGCATCACGTGCTCGACGAAGACGATTGTCGCGCCCTGGTCGCGGATCGCCCGGATGGTACGGATGGCGTTGTCGATCTCCGAGGGCGTCAGGCCCGAGAGCACTTCGTCCAGGAGCAGCAGGCTCGAGCGCGAGGCCAGCGCGCGCGCGAGCTCGAGGAATTTTCGTTGGTGGAGATTGAGATCTTCCGGCAGCACGTCGGCCTTCGCGGCAAGCCCGGTGAACTCAAGCCAGTAGCGCGCTTCGCGCTCTGCTGCAGCCCGGTCCAGCGCGGCATGCCCGAACATCGCTGGAAGCGCGACATTCTGCAGCACGCTCATGTGCGCGAACGGCCTGGGAATCTGGTAGGTGCGCGCGATGCCGGCATGGGCGATGCGGTGTGCCTCGAGCCCCGCAATGTCGCGACCCTCGAACACGATGCAGCCCGAATCCGAACGGTAGTGCCCGCTCACAAGATTGATGGTCGTGGATTTTCCGGACCCGTTCGGCCCCACGAGGCCGAGAATCTCGCCTCGCCGCACTTCCAGATCGACGGCATCGAGCGCCTGCAGCCCTTTGAACGCCTTGGAGAGCCCGCGGATCTCGAGCAGCGCTCCGGATCCGGTCTTGCCGGGCGGACGCGCGGCCGGCAAGATCGCGGCCCCGCGTACCGGAGCGGCGCTGGAGCGCCGCCGCCCCTGCAAGCGCGGAACGAACCGGCCGAGCAGCCCGTCCGGGAGGAACAGAATGACCACGATCAGGATGAGTCCCACCGCGGCGCGCCCCGCAACCGCATAGTTGCCCGCGGTGAACGCGTAGAGCAGTCCGGTGATCACCGTTGCGCCGACGGCCGGGCCGAGCCAGTGGCGCGTGCCCCCGAGCACGCTCATCAGCACCACGGTAAGGGGAACGATGATCGAGAAGGTTTCGCCGACGGTGACATAGGATATGAACATCGCGTGAATGCCGCCGGCCATCCCGGCAAGTCCGCACGACAGTCCGAAGGCCTGGAGCTTGTAGCGGAACGTCGGGACGCCCATGACTTCGGCCACGTCTTCGTCATCGTGGATTGCGAACAGGCCGGTGCCGAGTTTGGAACCGTAGATCGCATAGGCGATCCACAGGGTGGCAAGCGCCATGGCGAGCGCCAGGACATAGAAAGTCGATGACGGCGAGGACATGAGTGCCGGCAGCGGCACCCCGCCCAGGTTGACGCCCTGGCCGCCGTCGATTCGGGTGTTCAGAACGACCGTGGCGAGCACGAAGGTGACCGCGAGCGTGAGCAGCGCAAACAGTTCTCCACGCACGCTGCCGACCCGGAAGACCACTGCACCGATTGCCACGCCGAACACTGACGCTGCGAGCGCCGCAGCCGGAAGCGTCCACAAGAACGGCACATCGAAGCTTCCGGCGAGCATCGCCGTGGTGTACATGCCGACGCCGAAGAACGCGCCGTGCCCGAAGGAGAAGTA
>JBGPTG010000006.1:0-30458 GCA_041490545.1 Gammaproteobacteria bacterium | reverse complement strand
GGCCGGCCGTAGTCGAACAATTCGTTCATGGCGGCGCGCACGGTGCGCCCGGTGTAGAGCACGTCATCGACCAGCACGATGTGGCGGGCGTTCACGTCGAAGGGGATCTGCGAGGGCTTGACCTCGTGGTGCAGGCCGGCGGAGTCGAAATCGTCGCGGTAGAACGAGATGTCGAGCGACCCCAGCGGCAAGGCCAGGCCCAGCTCGCGGTGCAGGCGCTCGGCGAGCCAGGCGCCTCCGGTGTGGATGCCGACCATGGCGGTGTCGGGGCCGATGCCCTCGCGCAACTTGCGCGCCAGTTCCCGGCACAGCGCCTCAGCGTCTGGGAGATTCATCGAGATGATTCTGAAGGATGATCTGCGCGGCCAGCGCGTGTGCAGCGTGCTTGTGTTCGCGCCCTCCACGGCCGGTTTCGCGCAGCTTCTCCTCTGCGGATGCCGAGGAGAAGCGCTCGTCGGCGAACGCGACCGGCAGCCGGAAGCGCGCCGCGAGCTGGCGGGCGAAGTGCTGCGCACGCCGCGTCATGTCGTGCTCGCCGCCGTCGGCGGCGAGCGGCAGGCCGACCAGCAGGCACTGCGGCCGCCATTCGCGCACCAAGGCCTCGACTTCGCTCATTCGCCGCTCTCCGCTCGCAGCTTCGAACATTCCCAGGGGATGGGCGATTCTGGTTTCGGTGTCGCCGACGGCGACACCGATCCAGCGCGTGCCGAAGTCAAAAGCGAGGACGGTGTGGCCGCGGACCTGCGATGCCGGGGCCACAGCCGTCGCGCTCACGCGTGCCCTGCCTCCTCCGAGAGCTTGGCGAAGTCCACACCGAGCAGCTTCATCGCCGCGGGGAGCCGCTCTTGGGCCGGCGTCTCGAACATGATGGCGTCCTTGGCCTCGACCGTGAGCCAGGCGTTCTGCTTGATTTCGTCCTCGATCTGCCCCGCGGCCCAACCGGAGTAGCCCAGCGTCACCAGCATGCGCTCGGGCCCGCCGCCCTGCCCGACCGCCTCGAGGATGTCCTTCGAGGTAGTGAGGCCGACGGCATCGCCTACCGACAGCGTCGATTGCCACTGGCCGAGCGGCTGGTGCAGCACGAAGCCGCGGTCGGTCTGCACCGGCCCGCCGAAATACACCGGCGCGTTCAACAGGATCTGCGAGGAAAGCGGCAGGCTCAAGCGCTCGAACAGCGCACCGAGGGTCATCTCGATGGGCCGGTTGACCACCACGCCGAGAGCACCCTGCTCGTTGTGCTCGCAGATATACGTCAGGCTGCGGGCAAAATAGGGATCGGCCATGTTGGGCATGGCGATCAGGAAGTGGTTGGTGAGATTGACCTGGGCCATGAAGCAAGGCTCCATTGTAATGCCCCGGCGGGGCGGCGCACAGGCCTCCCTTTGCGACCCCGCTTTATGCAGCGACGCGACGGTCCTTGAGGAAGCCCGCAATCTTCTCGAGCAGGTCGTCTTCCTGGTAGGGCTTGCCGAGAAAGTGGCTGACACCGATTTCCCTCGCGTAGTTCTGGTGCTTGTCGGCGGTGCGCGAGGTGATCATGATGATCGGCACCCCGGCGAGACGCTTGTCCGCTCGAACGTTGCGCGTCAGGTCGAAACCGTCCATGCGCGGCATTTCGATGTCGACCAGCATCACGTCGGGAATGACCTCCTGCAGCTTTTCCATCGCGTCTACGCCGTCGCGCGCCGTCACCACAAGATACCCCTGGCGCTCGAGCAGCCGCCCGGTAACTTTGCGCACGGTGAGTGAATCGTCGACCACCATGACGGTGGGCTGGACCGCGGCCACCGCCGGCTTGGGCGCCTCGCGCGTCGCACCCGGAACGGCGATCACCTCTTTGAGGGCAAGCTGTACGGGGTTGAGGATCAGCACGATTTCGCCCGTGCCGAGCACCGTGGCGCCGGTGATGCCGGCGATGCGCTGCAGCTGCGGCCCGATCGACTTCACCACGATTTCCTGGTTGCTGCCGACCATTTCGTCGACGTGCAGCGCGATGGCGTTGCTGCCGCTGCGCAAATAAAGCGTGGGCGAGAAGCGCTTCTGCTCGGCGGCTGCGTCTGTCGTGCCGAGCAAGTGCTGCAGGTAGTGGAACGGATAACGCCGGTCGTGCCATTCGCTCTGGCGTGTCGCGTAGGCATTGCCAAGCTGCTCCTGGCGCAGCTGCTGCACTTGTTCGACCATGACGGCGGGAATTGCATAGTTCTTGTTCCCCGCACGCACCAACACCGCCTGGGTCACCGCCAGCGTGAGCGGGAGGTAGATCGCAAACCGGGTGCCCTGCCCGCGCGTGAAGGCGAGTTCGACTCGTCCACCGAGAGCTGCGACTTCGCTGCGCACCACGTCCATGCCGACGCCGCGCCCGGCAACCTGGCTCACCTCTTCGGCTGTCGAGAAGCCCGACTGGAAAATGAAATCGGCGATTTCCGCCTCGGAAAGCGTGACGCGCGGGCCCATCAGCCCCTTCTCGATGGCCTTCTCGCGAATGCGCTCGATGTCCAGACCCCCACCGTCGTCCGAGAGTGTGAGCTGCACTTCGTTGCCCTCCTGGCGCAGCTCCAGGCGGATTTCGCCAACCTCGGGCTTGCCGGCGGCGCGGCGTTTTTCCGGAGACTCGATGCCGTGGGTTACCGCGTTTCTCAATAGGTGTTCGAACGGCGCGGTAATGCGCTCCAGCACCGAGCGGTCGAGCTCGACCTGGACGCCCTTGATGTCGAGATTGGCGCGCTTGCCGACTTCCTTCGCGGTCTGGCGCACGATGCGGTAGAGGCGCTCCTGAAGGCTGCCGAAGGGGACCATGCGCACGCGCATCAAGCCCTGTTGCAGGTCGCGGTTCAGCCGCGCCTGCGCGGCCAGCGCCTTCTCGGTCTCATCTACGGTGTTGATGAGGTTGGCGTGGACCGTGGACACGTCGCTTACGCTCTCGGCCATCAGCCGCGTCACCTCCTGGAACCGGGTGAAGCGGTCGATTTCCAGCGGGTCGAATTCGCGCTTGGTCTCCCTGACGAGCTCCAGGCGCGACTGCATCTGCGATTCGGCCTGAATCTCGATCTCGCGCAACTGGGCGCGCAGGCGCGCGACGTTGTCGGTCAATTCCTGCATCGCCGCCTTGAGCGAGCGCATTTCTCCCTCGATCCGGCTGCGCGCGATCGCCACCTCGCCCGCTTCGTTGACCAGGCGGTCGACGATGTCGGCGCGAACGCGCAATACCGCCCTGGGCTGGGCTTCGCGATCTGCAGGCAGCGCTGCCGGGGCCGGCGCACCCGCGGCCTGCTCGCGCCCCGCGGGTGCGGCTGCCGGAGCAGAGGCCGGCCGGTCGGCAGGCAGTTCCTCGGCGACGCCTGGCTTCTGCAGCCGGTCGAACAGCAGGCCCATGCGGTCCCAGGACGTGTCCAGCTCATCGAAGAAGGTCGCCGGAAGCGTCTTCATCGTGAGCGCGTTTTCCACGCGCGTTTCCATGCGGTGGGTGAGCTCGCCAAGCGCCATGGCGCCTGCCATGCGTGCGCTGCCCTTCAGCGTATGCAGCACGCGCTGCAGGGCTTGACCGAGCTGCGGGTTGTCGCCGTTCTCGCGCCAGTCGCGCAGCGCTCCGCCCACGGAGGGGACCAGCTCGTGCGCCTCATCGAGGAAGATCTGCAGGAGCTCAGGATCGATGTCGTCGTCCAGGCGCCGCCGGCGCCGCTCCTCCTGAATCTCGTCCGCGTCGAGGTCTTCAAGAGGCGCCTCGGACTCACCGGCTGCCTCTTGCGCGGTCGCATCGGGGATCGCTGCGCTCGCCCCTTCCTCCCCGCCCGGCGCGACGCGCAGCAGGCCCGCTTCCTGCTCCGAGACCTCGGCGATCGGCACGGCCAGCGCGCCAATCTGTTCGAGCCGCGCAACCAGCGCCGGCACCGGCCCGGGCACGCGAAACTCCAGCACGCCCGTCACCATGGCTTCGACGGCGTCAATCGCCTCCCCGACGAGCGCCTGCTCCTCCTCGGAGAGTTCGCTCACCGCCAATTTCTGCAGCGCCTTTTCCAGGGCATAGCCGAGGTCGGAGAGCGCCGCGATCCTCACCGTCCCCGAATTGCCGGCCAGCGTGTGGACTGCGCGCATCAGCGTGTCGGTGACCACCCCGTGCTGGCGCAGAGTTTCGTGCTCCTCGCGGATCGTCGCGACGTGCGAGCGCGCTTCACCGCTGAAGATGGTGAAGAGCGTGGTTGAAACCTGGTGCTCGCCGAGCTGTACGGATTCGCCTTCGGCCGAGGCAGCCGGCGGCGCTTCGCCTTTGCGGATATTCTCGGCAAGTTCCACCAGGATCCGTTCGTCGCTGGAGGCCCCGCCTGACTTGAGGCGTATCACGTTTTCCGAAAAATACTCGTGCGCCGTGTCGACGAGCTGCAGCAGTTCGGGCGTCGCCGCGCGCCCCTCCTGCAGCCACAGGTTCATGGTCTGCTCCACTGCCCAGGCTGCCTCGCCTAGCCGCGTGAGGCCCACCATGCGCCCGCTGCCCTTGAGAGTGTGGAATCCGCGGCGCAGGGTGGTGAGCGCTTCCTTGTTGAGGTGCTGCTCTCGCAGGATCTCCAGGTTCTCGCGTATGGTCGCGAGGACCTCCTCGGATTCTTCCAGGTAGACGCCCAGAAGCTCCGCGTCCACGGTTTCGGCGCTGGCATTGATGAGCTTGGTCGCCTCGGGCGAGGGCGCCGGCGCGCCCGTTCCCGGTGCGATTCTCTCGATCGCCTCCCGCAGGTAGCGCGTGAGGGGCATGGTCGCCGACTTGTCCAGGGCCTGCAGCGCCTGCCCTGCCGAGGTCTCGAGCTTCTCGTCGGCAACCAGTCCGGCTCCCTTCTGCAGGGTGGCCAGGTTTTTCTGCAGCTCCGCACGGATCGATTTGTCGTCCGGTTTCCTCTTCCATTCCTCGTACAGGTTCGCCGTTTCGCGCTGCTGTTCCACGATCTGAGCCTCGACGGTGGCCACCGGATGCGCCTGTTCGGGTTCCTCGTCCCGGGACCTTGCCACCGCGATCGGCCGCATGGCCGCGTCGAAGTCGGCCTGCCCGTGCCCGAGCGCCTCGATGTAGAAGCCCAGGCCCGAGAGCGTCTGAGCGACGCGCTCGAAGTCCTGCGGGTTGGCGACGTAGTCGGCTTCCGCAAAACGGCGGATCTGTTCGGCCGCGGCGCTCAGCGTTTCGCGGGCACGCTGCTCGCCGAGAATTTCGAGGGCACCGAGCAGCTGCCGCATCGGCTTTTCCAGCGGCCCAAGCTCGCCACGCCTGGAAGAGTCGCGGAAGAACGCGTCGAGCGCCTGCTCGATGGTGCGCAGATTCGCCTGGATCTCCACGACCACCTGGTTCATCAGCAGGCGCTCCTGCGCCTTGCGCGACATCTCGTCGAGAAGCGGGATCTCGGGCGTGCCGCGCAACAGCTTGCCCAGCACGCTGTCCTTGAGCCGCGCGCAGACGACCTGCGACTGCTGCGTGAATTCCTCGGATAGGCTGGCAAATCCAGCCAGCGCGTTTTCGACCAGCAGGAGCGCAGTCGCAACCTCAAGCGCCACGGCGTCGCTCATCTTCTGCGGCTCGGCCGCGAGCCAATCGGCGACCCCGGCGATATCTTTCGCTAGCGCAGCCAGCCCCCGGTTACCCAGCCGCGCGGTCCGGTCCTCCAGCGCGGTCATGCTGTCGCGGAAGGCCGGCAGCGACGCCGCATTTCCCGAGGCGAACTTGTTCCACGCATCCTTGGCCTGGCCCAGCAACTCGCGCGCCGATTTGAGCGCCGCGGATTCCGCGGTGACGCCTTCCGTTCCCTCCGTAGGCGGCAGCGTTTGCGCCAGACGGTAGGTCTCCTGCACTTCTCGCACGTGGCCGCTCGCCGGCGTCGCGCGCGCCACGTAGTACAACACCTCGCGCAACAGGCGCTCGGCGACGTTCGGAATGCCCTCGGCCATGCGCTTCATCTGCTGCTCGATGCGGTTGCACAACTGCTTCGGGTCGAGTTCCGGCGGCACCGCTTGATGCGCGAGCGCCTCGAAAAAAGCAAGGGACACCCACCAGAACGCGCGTTGCGACGTGAGGCCCTGTGTGGCTTCGACTGCCGCGACGGCCGAACGCATCTCTTCGGCACCGCCGGAATCGTTCTTCAGCCACTTGAGAAAACCGCGCTGGTAGCGACTGCGCTGCTCGCGCAGGAACTTCTCCAGCTCTACGGGCTTGAGCACCACGGGAATCTTGTCGCGCTTTGGCGGACGGAAGGACAGATCTGGAAAATACAGGTCGGTGGGGTCGGCCTGGCCGCCACGCGCCGCTACCACGTCCCGGTACAGGGCATAGAGCCGCAGCGGCTGATTGGGATTGCCCGCCATGAGCTGGTCGAGGTAGGCGAGTATCCCGCTGAATGCGCGCTCGGCGAGCGCGAACATGTCCGCGTTTCCGCGCGAGCCTTCCTTTTCCAGCCCGGACAACAGCGTTTCGACTTCCTCGGACAGGCGCGTGACACCGTCCAGGCCGACGATGGAGAGAGCGCCGCGCGCCTGGTGCAGGTGTGCCTGGCTGGATCTCAGCTGTGCCGCGCCGTCTGGGTTCGCCGCGAATGCGCGCAGCGCCTCCTGGGCACGCTGCAAGGCGAGATCGATCTCGCCTTTTACCCAGGAAAGCGGTCCGACGTCGAATTCGGCGCGCGGATTCATGGCGTGCGTTCAGTCACCCCGGCCTAGGCGATCTTGAAACCGGCAACCGAACCCTTCAGCTCCTTGGCAAGTTCGGCGAGCTGACCGATCGACACAGCGGTGCGCTTGGTGCCCTCGGTGGTCTGCTGCGTGATGTTGAGAATGTCCTGCATGCTCGTGGCGACCGTACTGGCAGCTTTCGCCTGTTCCTGCGTCGTCGAGGTGATGCCCTCGATCAGCTGCGAAAGATGCTGCGACACCGTGCCGATCTCCGAGAGCGCCTGACCCGCGGCATCCGACAGCCGCGCGCCCTCGACGACGCCCTGGGTACTCTTCTCCATGGCTGAGACGGCATCCTGCGTGTCGGTTTGAATCGTCTTCACGATGGCGCCGATCTGCTTGGTCGCCTCGGCCGAGCGCTCTGCGAGCCGCTGCACTTCTTCGGCAACCACCGTAAAACCGCGCCCCGCCTCTCCCGCGGAGGCCGCCTGGATGGCGGCGTTCAGCGCCAAGACGTTGGTCTGCTCGGTGATGTCCGAAATCAGCTCCACGATCTCGCCGATCTCCTGCGAGGACTCCCCAAGGCGCTTGATGCGCTTGGAGGTCTCCTGGATCTGCTCGCGAATCTCGTTCATGCCCGAGATCGAGTTCTGCACTGCCTGTGTGCCTTTCTGCGCGGCCGCGAGCGATTGGCGCGCCACCGTCGCCGACTGCGAGGCACTCGAGGACATGTCGCTCATCGCCTTCGCCATGCTCAGCACCGACGCGCTGGTTGTGCGAATCTCGACCGACTGCCGCTCGGCGGCGGCGAGCAGTTGCGCAGAGGTCTTCTGCGCGGCCTCGGTGGCGATGGTCACCTGCGCCGCGGTGTTGTTGATGCGGCCCACCAGACCTCTCAGTTCGTCGATGGTGAAGTTGACCGAGTCGGCGATCGCGCCGGTAATCTCCTCGGTCACCGTCGCCTTGACCGTGAGATCGCCCTCGGCGAGGTTCCCCATCTCGTTCATGAGACGCAGGATCGCGTCCTGGTTGCCGCGGTTGGTGCGCTCGATCTCGGCACGCTGGCGTTCGGCTTCCTCGGCGCGTCGTCCGGTGTCGCCGAGGTACACCATGACCAGCAGTCCGATCACGCCGATGCCGAGCAAAATCAGCACCGTCAGCACGATGGCGTTGACCGTGCGGCCGCCGAGCTCCTGCTCGTAGGCATCGCCGAGTTTCTGCGCCGCCGCCAGCAGCGGCTCGGAGTCGTCCACCACCCGCCGGCCGGCAGCTTTGGCGTTCACCAGGGCCTGGAGGTTGCCGAGGATCGAGGCAACCGCCACTTGGAATTCCTGATTGGCCTTGTCGAGTTCGGCGAGCTTGGCCAGCTGTTCCGGGTCCTTGGTCGCGGAAATTCGCAACACGTCGCTGCCCTTGGCCATGCCCTGCAGCAGGTCACGGAATGTCGTCGTGTCCTTACCCATCAGGAACGCCACCTCAGGGTCGATGACGTCGGCGCCAAGCATCGAATTCGCGTTCTTTGCCAGACGCTGCGTCAACATCACCAGCTGTCCGGACATCGAAATCTCGCGCGCCGGCGCCTGCGCCTGCAGTTTCAGGGCCTGGATCTGCTCGGCGAGGTCGAGAAGCACAGGATTGTTGGTGTTGATCTGGCGCACGGCATTGCCCAGCCCGATCAGGTTCTTGCTCTGATCCAGGACCAACTGCACCCCGCGCTCGGTCTTCTCCCATTCCTTGGTGAGGCTCTCGAGCGGCGGCCGAACCGCGTCCGAGGTAGGAGGCAGGGATACGCCGAGCGCCTCGCCGCCTTGCGTGAGCAGCTTCAAAGCGCCGAGGAACTCGTCGCGCGACTGCTGTAGTTGCTTGAACGCCTCGGGGCTGCCGATCAGCCCGGTTTGCGCCGCCTTGGCAATGCGCTGGGTCAGCATGCGCATCTGCGCCGAGGTGGACACGTATATCGTTCCGTAAGTCGCAGCCCGATTGTCGATGAACACGATCACCGCCGCGGCGATGAACAGCACGCCGAAAATCGAGCCGAGAATCGCGTACTGCTGCCCTACGCGCAGGGCACCGAACCCGAGCAGACGCCGCTTGGGCCCCTCCATGACGGTGGTCGGACCCGGAGTCTTGCCCGGCGGCGGTGCCTTGGGCACTGCCCAGGGAGCGGCTTTTGCACCTGGCTTGGGTGCCGGTCGGGCCGGGGCGGCCTCCTTCTTGTTTCCGAGTTTGAACGAAAGTTTGAATGCCATAAGACCTCCGGATCTATGCTTGAACTGCCGGCAGCGCGCAGTACCGCAATGGCGCGAAGCACGGACGCGTTGCGTGTCGCCGCCAATACCGGCCGTCGTCACATTTTCTTCTTTTCATCGGATCCTCCCTCTATACACCGACATGCAGGAAATCGTTGCTGGACGTGAGTTCGCTGACGTTCAGTTCGCGCCAGACGCGGCCCTCTTCGTCCCGATAGGCGGCACCGACCCAGGGCCGGTCCGGCTGCTCGTCTACAGCCTCCAGTGCCTGCACGTTCTTCAGTCCCAGCATGCGACTGATCAGCAATCCGCTGAATGAGTGGAACCGGTCTGCGATCAGCAGCAGTCGGCAATCGGGCGTCCGCGCGGTCGGCTCGCCGCTCATGAAGGCGCCGAAATCCACCACGCTCGCCAGCACGCCGCGGATGTTGGCGAGACCGAGATACCAGGGCTTGGTCAGCGGCACGCTGGATATTTCCGGCAGCGGCAGCATCTCCCCGGCATCGTCGAGCTTGAGCAGCCAGTGGCGCGCTCCGGTCTGTACCCCCAGACGCGACGTGGGCTCGGCCTCCGCCTGGGCGTCGCGCAATCGCTGTGCGAGGCTCTGCTGAAACTCTCGCAGGCTGACCTGTCGGGCCATTCCGCCGGTCCCTTACTTGATCGCCGCGACCTTGGCGAGCAGATCCTTCGCCTCGATCGGCTTCACCAGATAGTCGGTGGCCCCTTGGCGCATGCCCCAGATGCGGTCGGTTTCCTGGTTCTTGCTCGTGACGACAATGACCGGAATGTGCTTGGTGGCCTCGTCCCTCGTAATGGCGCGGGTGGCCTGGAATCCGTTGGTCCCGGGCATCACGACGTCCATCAGGATCAGATCGGGCTTTTCGGACTTGGACTTGGCGATGGCTTCGTCACCGTTCTCCGCCGTGACGCATTGATATCCCTGCTTGGAAAGGGTCTCCATGAAAAACTGGCGGTCGGTGGGTGAATCGTCGACGATCAGGATCTTCTTTATCGGCATGGCATTGCTCCTCAAGTACGAATGGGCGCGTGCACCCCTACGGTTTTCAGAAGACTGTCTTTGGTGAAAGGCTTGGTGAGATATTCGTCGGAACCCACCATGCGGCCGCGCGCACGGTCGAAGAGGCCGTCCTTGGACGACAGCATGATGACCGGTGTGGTGGCAAACCGCGTATTCTTCTTGATGAGCGCGCAGGTCTGATAGCCGTCGAGACGCGGCATCATGATGTCGACAAATATAAGGTCGGGCTGGTGATCGGTAATCTTGGCGAGCGCGTCAAACCCGTCTTCAGCCAGAATCACCTTGCATCCGGCCTGGACCAGGAATATCTCCGCGCTGCGGCGGATGGTGTTCGAATCATCGATCACCATCACCTTGACGCCCGCGAGACTGGTGGCTTCGCCCACGCGCTCCTCTGTTGTGTAGTGTTCCGACAAGGTTGTCGGACGCGCTGCAGACATCGGCGTAGATGTGCCGAGCCTTAACACATCCGACACTATACAACCATACCCATGTAAAACAAAGCCTTGTGGGGTTTATTTCAGGCTTATTATTAGGGTGTGGGCTTTCTGCCCTACTGCTTCGAGGACACGCAGGAAACGCGCCGACTACAGCTTGATCATTTCGAAATCCTCCTTCCGGGCCCCGCACTCCGGGCAGGTCCAGTTCATGGGGATGTCCTCCCAGCGCGTTCCTGCGGGAATGCCCTCCTCGGGCAATCCGGCTGCCTCATCGTAGATGAAGCCGCATATCAAGCACATCCAGGTACTGAAATCTTTCTTTTCCATCATCAGGTTGTCATTGGGATACAATGTGTCGCCGCATCTTAACCTGATCGGCGCGATGCGTGCCAACCGCACCGATCTCCTCGTCACCCATGTCCTCCCCAGCACTTCCTCCGATCGTCCTTACGTTCGCCGCAACCGACCCCACCGGGGGCGCCGGACTCCAAGCCGACCTGCTGACGCTCTCTTCGATGGGGTGCTACGCGCTGTCGGTGGTGACGGCGGTCACCGTTCAGGACACAGCAGGAGTGGAAAGCCTGCATCCTGTGGACTCGGACTGGGTGGTGGACCAGGCGCGCCTGCTGCTCGAGGATATGCCGGTGGCCGCGTTCAAGATCGGCCTTGTCGGGAGCATGGAAAACGTGGCTGTGATTGCCGAGATCGTTTCCGACTATCCCGATGTTCCTCTGGTCTTCGACCCGGTGCTCGCGTCGGGACGCGGCGACGAACTCGCGACCGAAGACATGATCTCGGCAATGCGCGAGTTGCTCCTGCCGCAGACGACCATCCTCACGCCCAACAGCCGCGAAGCGCGACGCCTCGTCCAGGAAAGCAGCGAGGACGAAGAAGAACTGGATCTGGCGCGCGCCGCCGAGAAACTGCTTGCCCTGGGATGCGAGTACGTGCTCATCACCGGAACACACGAAAATACACCGCAGGTAATGAATACGCTGTACGGACCGGAGGGCGTGGTTCGCTCCGACAGCTGGCAGAGGCTGCCGGGAAGCTACCACGGGTCGGGCTGCACGCTTGCCTCGGCAATCGCAGCGACCCTTGCCAATGGTCTGGAATTGCCTCAGGCAGTTCACGAGGCACAGGAGTTCACCTGGCAGGCGCTGAACGCGGGGTTTCGCCCCGGGATGGGCCAGTATCTCCCGGACCGGTTTTTCTGGGCACGGGAATCGGATGACTCGGGTCCAGGCGACGCTTGATCGGCAGGTCACCGCGGCGCAGGTGACACGGTTGTACGCCGTCACTCCCGAGGAGCCTGACACCCGGGTTCTCACGGGAAAAGTTCGCCTCGCCCTTTCCGGCGGAGCGCGCACCGTCCAGTACCGTACCAAGTCTGCCGATCGCGCGCTGCGCCGCGCCCAAGCCGAAGCGCTTTGCGCATTGTGTCGGGATGCGCACGCCTTGTTCATCGTCGATGACGATCTGGATCTCGCGCTGTTCGTGGGGGCGGATGGCCTGCACTTGGGTCGTGAGGACCTGGAAATCGAGCGTGCCCGCGAGAAGCTCGGAGGCACCAAGCTCCTCGGCGCCTCGTGTTACGACCGCCTCGATCTCGCGATCGCCGCGGGCAGGCAGGGCGCCGACTACGTTGCCTTCGGCAGCGTTTTCCCTTCCCACACCAAGCCCGGCGCAATTCGCGCGCCGCTCGCGCTTTTCCGCGAGGCTCGGACAAGGCTCGATATCCCCATCGTCGCTATCGGTGGCATCACCCCGGAGAACGGGCGCGAGGTGATCGATTCCGGAGCTGACGCGATTGCGGTGATCAGCGCGCTGTTCGATGCCCCGGACGTCGACACGGCGGCAAGGGCGTTCGACCGCCTCTTCGCCAGGGAGTCATCGTGACCAGCAACGAAGCATTGTTCGCCCGAGCGCAGAAGACCATTCCCGGCGGCGTGAATTCGCCAGTACGGGCATTTCGTGCGGTCGGTGGAACTCCTCGCTTTGTCGCGCGCGGTGCGGGCAGCCGGATCTGGGACGCGGAGGGACGCGAGTACATCGACTACGTGGGTTCGTGGGGACCCCTCGTGCTCGGTCACGCGGACCCTGACGTCGTCGCTGCGGTGTGTGACGCGGCGCGACGCGGACTGTCCTTTGGGGCGCCCACCGAAACGGAGACTGAGCTGGCGGAGCTGCTCGGGCAACTTGTGCCGGGCCTGGAACTCGTGCGCCTGGTCAGTTCCGGTACCGAAGCGACGATGTCAGCCCTGCGGCTCGCGCGCGGATTCACCGGGCGCAACCTCGTCGTCAAGTTCGAGGGCTGCTATCACGGCCATGCCGACAGCCTGCTGGTCAAAGCGGGGTCCGGGGCACTGACCCTGGGCCATCCAAGCTCGTCGGGCGTGCCGCCCGAGACTGCCGCGCAGACGCTGGTGCTGGCGTACAACGACATCGCGCAGCTCGAAGCAGCGTTCCGCGAGTCGGGTGAATCCATCGCCTGCGTCATCGTCGAGCCTGTCGCGGGCAACATGAATCTCGTCGCACCCTTGCCCGGATTTCTCGAGCGCCTGCGCAAACTGTGTTCGCAGTGGGGGGCTGTGCTCATCTTCGACGAGGTGATGACAGGATTCCGCGTCGGACTACAGGGCGGACAGGGACTGTACGGCGTGCGAGCCGACCTCGTGACCCTGGGGAAAGTCATCGGCGGCGGGATGCCCCTGGGCGCGTTTGGAGGCCGGCGCGACATCATGGAAAAGATCGCGCCGCTCGGCCCGGTCTACCAGGCCGGGACGCTGTCGGGAAATCCCGTGGCGGTGGCCGCGGGGCTGGCCACGCTTCGAAAAATCCAGGTGCCGGGATTTTATGAGCGCCTGGGGGTGACGACACGATCGCTCTGCCAGGGCCTGACCGCGGCAGCGCGACACCGCAAGATAGCGTTTTGCGCACAAGAGGTGGGCGGCATGTTCGGGCTCTATTTCCGCGCGACGCCGCCCTCCACGTACGCCCAAGTCATGGAGTGCGACAGGGAAGCGTTCAACCGATTCTTTCATTCGATGCTCGAACGCGGCGTGTATCTTGCCCCCTCGGCCTACGAGGCGGGATTCGTGTCCTCCGTCCACTCGGCCACGGATATCGCTGCCACTATCGCGGCAGCGGAGGCGGCCTTCGCAACACATTCGTAGGGTCGCGGGCGAGCCAGGTCAGACCAGGAACAAGGTGGCCAGTCCCAGGAAAATGAAAAATCCTCCGCTATCGGTGATCGCCGTCACCATGACCGACGATCCGAGCGCAGGATCGCGCCCGAGCCGCATCATGGTAAGCGGGATCAGTACACCAGCAGTGGCCGCGAGCCCCAGGTTGAGCGTCATCGCGGCGGTCATGACCAGCCCGAGAGACGCTTTCCGGTAGAGCCAATATGCGATCAGTCCGAGAGCGCTGCCCCAGATAAGACCGTTCAACAAGGAGACGCAGAGCTCCTTCGCCAGCAGCTTTCTCGCGTGCTCCCTCTGAACCTGACCCAGCGCGATCGAGCGCACGATCAGGGTGATGGTCTGGTTCCCCGAGTTCCCGCCGACCCCGGCCACGATGGGCATCAGCGCCGCAAGTGCCACCAGCTTCTCAATCGAGTGCTCGAAGGCGCCGATCACCCGCGACGCGATAAGCGCAGTGACCAGGTTGATGGCAAGCCAGGACCAGCGGTTCTTGACGCTCGCCCAGACCGAGGAGAACACGTCTTCCTCTTCCCGAAGGCCAGCCTGGGTCAGCAACTCGCTCTCGCTCTTGCTGCGGATGAAATCGACCACCTTGTCCACCGTCACCCGGCCCAAGAGCTTGCCCTGATCGTCGACCACGGGGGCCGAAATCAGATCGTAGCGTTCGAACGCCTTGGCGGCGTCCTGCGCCTTGTCGCCGGGCTGCAGCGTGACCACGTCGCTTTGCATGATCCTGCCAACGTTGTAGGCAAGCTCGGAAACGATCAGTTTGGAAAGCGGCAACGCGCCCCTCAAACGCTCGTCTGCGTCGACCACGAATAACTGATCAGTGTGGTGCGGCAGCGCGTCGAAACGCCGCAAGTAGCGCGTTACCGCTTCGATGGCGATGTTCTCGCGCACACTGACAACGTCGAAATCCATGAGGGCGCCCACGGCGTCTTGCGGATACGACATGGCGGCGCGCAGCTGTTCGCGTTCCTCGGCGGGGAGCGCTTTGAAAACGTCGTGGATAACGTCGTCCGGGAGGTCGGGGGCGAGATCCGCGATCTCGTCGGCCTCGAGTTGTTCGGCTGCCGCAACGAGTTCCTGCGAATCCATGCTGCGGATGAGCGTTTCGCGCACCACATCCGAGACTTCGAGCAGGATCTCGCCGTCACGCTCTGCCTTGACCAAGTTCCATACGATCTGACGTTCCGCGAGTGGCAACGACTCCAGGAGGTAGGCGATGTCGGCGGGATGCATGGCGTCGAGCTTGGCGCGCAACTCGGCGACGTTTCGTGCCTGTCGCTGGGATTCGGCCGGCCCGAAGCCGGGAGTATCGGCGCCGCCACTCTCACTTTCGGTCGGTCGCAGCTGGCGCAGCATTCCCTGAACCTCGCGCAGATCCACCTGGAGATCCTCGAGTTCCTTTTTCCGGTTCAGAGCGTCGGTCATGCGCCGCGGCAGGCCTTTGGATGCTGATTGCACTCCGCTCGACGCCGCTCGCGACCGGATGCAAGTCCACCGGATGCAAGTCCGGAATGCAAGTCCGCGCGGCTGCGATGATTCTAGCAGCGCACTGTAGGATGGCGAAAGAAAAATCTCGTCCAGTGCGACCTGCGGTTCGTCTCGCGGGACTTGTGATGTTGAACCTGGGTGAGCGTTGCGCGCAGGCCGCCGCGTGCCCGACTCGATACCTTACGCGCCACGTTCTAAGGCACTTGCGCGCCGGGCATTCGCTCCAGTATGACCTCGCTGTAACTCGCCAGATAGGCGGAATCACGGTGGCGGTCGTAGTACCGTGGCCGCGGCAGCATCGCTGCGAGGCGCGCAGCCTGCTCCGAGGCAAGATCGGCTGCGCTCACGCCATAGTAGTGGCGCGCCGCGGCTTCGGCCCCGAAGACCTCTTCCCCCCACTCCGCCAGGTTCAGGTAGATCTCGAATATGCGCCGCTTGTCCATCACCGCCTCGAGCATGGCCGTGATCGCGGCCTCCTGAGCCTTGCGCAGAGCGCTGCGCTCCCCTGAAAGAAACAGGTTCTTCGCGAGCTGCTGTGTAATGGTGGACCCTCCCGCGACGACTTTTCCGCGCTTCTGGTTCTTGTCCATCGCGCGCTGAATGCCTTCCCAGTCGAACCCTTCGTGATCGACAAACTTGGCGTCCTCGGCCACGATGATGGCTCGTTTCAGGTCGACGGATATGGCCTCGTAGCGGGTCCACCGATTCTGCAGCCGAGCCTTCGGGTCCTTCTGGCGCAAGGTTTCGAGCCGCGCCTCCATGAAGCGCGTTTCCTGTGGATTGTTGTCGACCCAGTAGAGAATCTGGACGAAAAACCAGAACTCGTAGACCGACAAGGCGATCACCAGGGTCCCGACCAGGTAGCAAAACCCCCTCCACAGGGATATGAGCAGCTTCATTACAGTCGCTGCACCAACGCCGAATCGCGCAGCGCCGCCAGCACCGCCCGGGTGTCCGGCCGCACGCCGCGCCATACGAAAAACGACTCGGCAGCCTGTTCGACGAGCATTCCGAACCCATCTGCCAGCACGCCCGCACCCTCGGCTCGTGCCCGCTCGAGGAAAGGAGTGTCCCCCCGCCCGTAGACCATGTCGTAAGCGAGCGCCCCCTTTGAGAAGATTCCCTTCGGTATTGGCGGCAGCGCTCCTGTGAGACTAGCCGACGTGGCGTTGACCACAACCTCGAACTGGCCGTTCGCCAGCGACAAATAGGAAGCGATCCGAACCTTGCCTCCGAATTGGACCGCGAGCGCTTCCGCCTTCGCTGGGTCGCGGTTGGCGACCAGCAGGCTTGCCGGACCCTGCGCTTGCAGAGGGGCTATGATGCCTTGCGCCGCCCCCCCGGCGCCAAGCACGAGTACGCGTTTCCCCGCAAGCTTGACGCCAAGGTTGTGCGTAATGTCGCGCACCAGACCCTCACCGTCGGTGTTGTCTCCATAGGCACCGTTGCCGTCAAATCGCAAGGTGTTTACGGCCTGCGCCGTGCTTGCGCGTGGCGAAAGGGAATCTGCAAGTCTGAAGGCCTCGTGCTTGAAGGGCACGGTTACATTGAGCCCTTTTCCCCCGGACAATCTGAATTGCCCGACGATCGAAGCAAATGACCCGATGGGGGAGAGCAGACGATCGTATTCGACTTCCTCACCGGTGGCTCGGGCGAATGCCGCATGAATTTCAGGAGACTTGCTGTGCGCGACCGGATTGCCGATCACGGCGTAGCGGTCGGTCATGACGGTGATTCCTCCGGACTACCATAACGCCGAACGCGAGGTCGCCCGCGCGACGGGGTGCGCTTCCCTACTCGCTGTACACTTTACCGCCGCGCGCAAAGTGCCACGTGCGCGTGATCACAAGGACGTCGGTGTCCTTTCGAATATCCGGCGGGAATTTCGCGTAGGGCGCCCCCATTTGGACAATGCGCTGCGCGGCCGCGTCCAGAATCTTCTGCCCCGAGGATTGTTCTAGTTCCATGCCTGCCACGCTGCCATCGTAGTTGATGGATACCGTGAGCCGCAGGCTGCCGTAGATCTTTCCTTTGGCGCTCTCCGGATAGTTGAGGTTTCCTATCCGCTCGATCTTTTGCCGCCAGTCCTCCGCGTACAGCGCATAACGCACCTCGGCTGCGCGGGCGCCGACGAAAGTCTTGCGCGGGCGCTTATTGTACTCCTCGATTTGGCGTGCGATTTGAGCCTCCATCCGGGCAATCAGCAGGGCGCTCTCGCTGAGTTCCGCGCCGGACAGCAAGGTCTTCGTTTCCGATTGCGGTTTCTGTTCCGCTTTAGCAACGCTTTCGCTGGACCGCGTCTGAGAAAGCAATTGCTGCTGCCGGGCCTCCAGTTCCTGGATCCGGCGTTGCGAGCGCTTCAGGTCCGCACCGCGTTCGGTCGCCTGCAAGACAGGCAGGGGCGACTTTGCGCGCCGGTTCAGGTCGGTATCGCCGCCCCCATCGAGATTCGCCTGCGCATAGACATCGGGATCCGTGGGCTTCGTGCGCGACTTGGAATTGACGAGCACCACCTCGAGCTGGGACGGTGCGAACCTGCGTCCGGCGTCGGGCAGCTTGAAGTGAATCGACAGGATGATTCCATGGGCAATGATCGAGATCGACAAAGCCCAGGCCAGCACGCGCGATTCCGCATCCAGATCGGCAAGCGGCCCGGGCCAAGAGAGGGCGCTGGAGAGCGACTCAGGCAGGTTCACGCTTCTTAAATTAAAAGCTTTGTGAATCATGCGATTCTACGGTAATCCTTAAGTTTTGTCTTAAGTATCTACACCGACCCCGTGGGGGGGGTTCTGGGCGCCCGGAAAACGCACTTGAAGGTGGCATCTATCAAATCGATCTCCGTCACCGCAAGCTCGACGCCCGAGCCAGGCGCGAGCGACGGCAGGGAAGGCACCCGGGTATAGAGGGGCATGCCGTCGAACTTCACCAGATTTTCGCGCACCACCGTCGCCCCTGCAATCTCCACCCGTTCCTGCAGGAGCCATTTGAGACACCAGAAGTGCTCCATGCGGGACTGAAACTCGTCATAGGCAGCGTAGGTCGTCTCAAAATCGTGCACTACCGATAGCATGGAATCAGCGTTCCGGGAAAATGGTGGGGCTTCGCCGCGAAGCAAGGCGAGCAGTTGCCACTGATTCAGCAGATCGACATAGCGCCTCAGCGGGGAGCTTGCCCAGGTGTAGTGACTGATTCCCAGTCCCTGGTGTTCCATGGCCGAGGTCGACATGCGCACCTTCCCGCCGGCCTGGACCCGGTAGATCGCGGCCACGCCGTGATCGTCGAGCATTTTTCCCCAGGCACCGTTCGCGGCGATCATCAGTTCCGACACCAGCTTGTCGAGCGGCGCGCCGCGCCTGCGCTCGGCAATGGTAACGCGGGCGGCATTGCCGTGACCGTCGATGATGAAGTTATAGTCGGGACGCTCGTACATCGCTGGGGGTTTGCCGCGGGAGCGTTCCAGCGCGACGGCTATTCTCCAAAGCGTATGAAGTTCGCTGCAGTAGGCAATGTCGTCGCGCAACTGACCAGCAAGAAACACCGAGTCGAGCGCCTCCAAGGCATGGTGGCGAAGGTTCGCCGCGATTGCCACGCGCTCCAGACGGGTGTGCCGGGCTTCGATCGCGAGATCGACGCTGCGGACGTCCAGATACAGCGAAACGACGGGCCGGACCGTGCCTTCGGCAAGGGTAAAGGACTCGATCAATTCGGGCGGCAACATCGTAATCTTTCGGCCCGGTAAGTACACGGTGGAGAGCCGCCCACGAGCCAGAGCATCGAGCGGAGACCCCGGCGCGACCCCCAGTGCCGGCGCCGCGATGTGGATACCCACGCGCATTCTCCCGTCGTCGAGCGGGGTGAGGGAGAAGGCATCGTCGATTTCCGTGGTAGCAGCGTCGTCGAGGCTGAATGCCGTTACCTCGGCGAGCGGTAGATCCGGAAGCTCCTCCGGTACCAGGCCGCCGGGAAAACCCGTACCCCCGGGAAAGTGCTCGGAGAGGAACCGGTTCAAGTGGTATTCGTGTGCATCGGGAATTCCTCCACAGCGCTCGATGAGTCGCGCCGGAGACAATCCGGTGGCTGCGCACGCCGCGTCGAGCGCTTTGGTTTCGGCACGGTTTCGATCGGGCGCGTAAAGCAATTGCACCAGCAAGGGCCGGTATTCCTCGGGAAGTTCGCTGCGCGCGAGTTGCTCGGTCCAGGCGACAATCTTCAACTGCTGCTGCTTCTTGCGCTCTACGCTGGCCAGGGCGGCACGCAGCGTCTCTGGTGGAGCCGCCCGGTAGCGCCCCCTGCCCTCGCGGTAAAAGTACATCGGAGCTTGGTGCAGCTTGACCAATATGCCGGCGGCCTCCGTGGCCGAAGGGGTCCGCCCGAAGTATTCACTGGCGAGAGCGGTGAATTCGAATTCCGCCTGGCCGCAACATTGCCAGAGGAAATCAATGTCGACGCTTGCCGCGATCGCTTCGGCTTGCAGGAGCAGCTCGGCGGCAGCGGGCTCGGGAAAGCGAAGGAGCACGTCTTTCGCCTTTATTTTCGCGCGCTTTCCGTGGGGTGCTTCGATATGGAGAGAGTTGTCGCCATCGGTGACGACCGCGGCAACTCTGAGCATGCCGTGATCTTCGTAGAGGACGTTCACGGAGGGGCGGACCTGGACACGAGCCGGGTCACGGGGAACCGGCGGATGAGACAATTATATCTCAGCGTAGTACTGTTTCTTCCGTCCATATCTCAAGGTTCCGATGATGGCAAAGATCGATTCGATATCCGTCGCAACCGCAAGGGTGCCGCTTGACAATGCCACCAGCTTTGCGACTCGCACTGTTTCGGCGCGCGACTACGGACTGGTAAAGATACGGGCAGGCGGATTCGAGGGGATCGGCTTTTGCTACGCAGGCTCCAGCGGCGGGACGCTGGTGGCGCAAGCGGTGGAGCGGTTGCTGGCCCCCTTGCTCCTGGGAAGCGACAGCCTGCTGGTGGAGGGACTCTGGCAGCGCATGTTTCAGGAGACTCTGCTGCACGGGCGGGCGGGGAGCGTCATGCGTGCGATCTCGATCGTCGACTGTGCGCTCTGGGACCTGAACGCTCGCGCGTCAAAGCTTCCGCTATACAAGTACCTGGGCGCAGCGGTGGATGAGGCCGTCCCCGCGTACGCAAGTGGCGGCTATTACCTCCCCGGCAAGACGCCGAAAAAGCTCGGGGCGGAGATGGCCGGATATGTCAAAGCTGGATTCCGGGCGGTAAAGATGAAGGTTGGCAGGCTATCGCCGAAAGAGGAGGCGGAGCGGGTTAGAGCGGCGCGCGAAGCCATCGGGCCAGACGTCGAACTCATGCTGGATGCGAACAACGCGTGGCATGATCTGCCTACGGCGATGCGCTACGTCGAGCGGTTTGAGCCCTACGATCCGTATTGGATCGAGGAGCCGTTTTTCCCGGACGACATCGAGAATCACGCGCGCCTGGCCAAGCTCACGCGGATCGCGGTGGCCACTGGCGAAATCGGTACCGGGCGCTGGCACTTCAAGGAAATCCTCGACAAGGGGGCGGCGCGGATATTGCAGACGGACGCGCTCGTATGCGGCGGGGTGTCCGAATGGAAAAGGATTGCAGCGACGGCCGCGAGCTATGGCGTCACCATATGCCCTCATTGGTTCCACGATCTGCATGCGCATCTGGTCGCGGCGACGCCGAACGCGCGCTACGTCGAATTCTTCCCGGACGATCAGGTACTCAACTTCAGGCGCCTGATTGACACGCAACTTGCCCACCGGGATGGCGCACTGATCCTGCCAAAATCACCCGGTTTGGGATTCCGATTCGAAGAAAAAGCGGTCGCGCGTCACGCGCTCAGGGACGGCAAGTCCGTGTGGAGAGAAATCGCCTAGACGGAGGTTTCGGCAAACTCGAGTATCAGGGGAATGTGCTCGCTGAAGCTCGCAAAGCTGTGGTCGCCTCCCTGTACGACCTTCTGCCTCGCTCCGCGATATTTTGCCACCGCAATCCCGCAGTCGAGAACCTCGTCACCGGTTTCGACGAGCAGAAAATACCGGGTCGGGTGCACCGCGTCGAGGCAGAGTTTCTCCCATTGGTAGAGGTAATCTTCGGTCAGTTCATACGATGCACCACCATCGAAGCCTTGCTGCGGACCGAGGTGAGCGCGCAGGCCCACGTGAGGCTCGACGGCAGGGTTGATCAGCACTGCCCGCAAGCCGCGTTTTTCCGCGAACCAGGTCGCATAGAATCCCCCGAGTGAGCTCCCGACCAGAGTGATCGGTCGCGCGTGACGGGCCAACTCCGCATCGATTGTCGCTACCGCCATGTCTGGGCGAGGAGGCAGTTGGGGACAGACGAATTGCGCCGCTTCCCCCCGTTTCTCCAGGTACTTTTCGGGGGCGCGCGCCTTGGCGGACTTCGGCGAACTGTTGAATCCGTGTAAATAGACGATCATGTTCCGATCGCCGCCGCCGCGCGCCCGGCAAGCGCGGCGAGCAATCGCGTGTGAATTCCGCCAAAATCCCCATTCGACATCACGAGTACCTGATCGCCGGACCGGGCTTCATCGAGGATTTTCGAAATCAATCGCTCGAGATCGGCTTCACACACCGCGCGATCGCCAAGCGGAGAAAGCGCCGCCGCCGCATCCCAGCCAAGATTTGCGCTGTAGCAGAAGACCCGGTCCGCGCCGTCGAGGCTCTGAGGCAAGCGATCCTTCATCACACCGAGCTTCATCGTGTTGGATCTCGGTTCGAGGACCGCCAATATTCGCGTGCGCCCAACTTTGGCGCGTAGCCCCGCGAGCGTGACCGCGATCGCCGTAGGGTGGTGTGCAAAGTCATCCCACACTGAAACGCCAGCTTCGATACCCCGGAACTCCATTCGGCGCCGCACGCTCCGGAATCGCGACAGGGCGCGAATCGATATCGCCGGGTCGACACCTGCAGCGTGGGCAGCCGCGATGGCAGCAAGACCGTTCAGTCGATTGTGCTCGCCTATCAGATTCCAGCGCAGTTGACCCACCTGCTCATTCCGGTAGAGGACTTCCAGGGATCCGTCTCCTGGATCGCGCGCCAGCCAGCCGTCTCTGACGCCGAAGCGATCAATGCGGCTCCAGCATCCGAGATCCAAAACCTCACTCACAGCGGCGTCCGTACCGTTTGCCACAACGCAACCAGACCGCGGTACGGTACGAACAAGATGGTGAAATTGACGTTGAATCGCCGCAAGATCCGGAAATATGTCTGCGTGATCGAATTCGATGTTATTCAGGATTGCGGTTCGAGGTCGGTAGTGCACCATCTTCGATCGCTTGTCGAAAAAGGCAGTGTCGTACTCGTCCGCCTCGATCACGAAGTGACCCCCGCTCCCAAGTCTTGCGGATACTCCAAAGTTTTCGGGTACGCCGCCAATGAGGAAACCGGGAGCAAGTCCGGCGTCTTCCAGGATCCACGCAAGCATCGAGGATGTGGTCGTTTTCCCGTGCGTGCCCGCCACCGCCAAAACCCATTTACCGGGCAAGGCAGAATCTGCGAGCCACTGCGGGCCAGAAACGTAAGTGTCTCCGCGGTCTAGAATAGCCTCGATCAGCGGATTGCCGCGACTCACAACGTTGCCGACTATCCAGAGGTCGGGTTCCAGCGCAAGTTGATCGGCGCTGTATCCCTCGATGAGCTCGACGCCTTGGCTTACCAGCTGCGTGCTCATCGGTGGATAGACGTTGGCATCGCATCCGGTCACCCTGTGTCCCGCCTCCTTGGCGATGACAGCGATACCGCCCATGAACGTGCCGCAGATACCAAGGACGTGAATGTGCACCGGATGGAGCGCTGAAACGGGGCGTTCAGGAAGAGGACGGATTCTAGCGTAGTTCGACGGGCGTTCCCGCTGGGGTATGATCGCCCGACTCGTCGTATTGCCTTCCCGGCGGTGCTTGCCGAATGCCCAAGGACACCAGACCCAAGCAGCTGCAGATGCGCGCGCGCATCGCGGCAACGGCGGCGCGCTTGATGGCCGAGGACGGAATCGATGACTTCGCTCTCGCCAAGCGCAAGGCCGCCCGTCAACTGGGTGCAGTTGACACTCGCTCACTTCCCGATAATGACGAAGTCGAGGCAGAATTGCATGCCTATCAGCGTCTCTATCAGGGCGACGAACAGCGGCAACGCGTAGAGGACATGCGCACCCTAGCCTTGGAAGTCATGCATGCCTTCGAGCAGTATCGCCCGTATCTTGCCGGGCCCGTACTGAAAGGCACAGCCGGCCGGTACGGCGAAATCGACTTTCAGTTGTTTACCGACGACTGCAAAGCGGTAGAGTTGTTCCTGCTGAATCGTGGCATCTCCTACGACGTCAGTGATCAGCGGCACTACAACGGCGATCAGGTCCGGGCCGTCTCCGTGCTCAAGTGCGACTGGTCCGGCGTGTCCATCAACTTGGCCGTGTACGCCCTCCGGGACGAGCGCGGCACGCTGAAGTCCTCCCCTGGCGGCAGGCCCATAGAGAGGGCGGGGATAGAGACCGTGTCGCAGCTTCTCGTCCGGCGCACTTAATTGTTTGATTTTGGTAGATCATTCAAGGGAAGCTGAGCGCTTAATTGTACTTAAAACTCTGTATAATCTTCTAAAACTCTTCAATTCCTTCGAAACGACAGTAACGTTATTGATCAGTTATCTCCAGCATTTTCGGCCGATGACATTTTGGGGTAATAAAGGCCGGCGTCGGGCAGCTACCGTTGCAGTCTGGACAAATTGCATCGATCTGCGGCAAACTCCGCCCTATGCGCAAGTTAAGCAGCGGATCAGGCCGTTCCCTGCATCAACGTGGGGGCGTACTAGTCATTCACGGGCCAAATCTGAATCTTCTGGGTACGCGTGAACCGGGGATATACGGAACCGACACGCTCGACATCATCAATAAACGGCTTCGCACGGCAGCCCGGCGTCTCGGCTCGCCGATTGACGTGTTCCAGAGCAACCATGAAGGTGCTCTCATAGAGCGCATACACGCCGCAAAAAAGCAGAAAATCGCCTGGATCATCGTCAATCCGGGTGGATTTACCCACACCAGTGTTGCACTTCGAGATGCCTTTGCTGCAGTTCAAATCCCGTTTATTGAAGTACACCTGTCCAACATCTACGCCAGGGAAACGTTCAGACGGCACTCATATTTTTCCGACCTTGCAGTCGGAACGGTATGCGGTTTGGGGAGCCAAGGTTACGACTTCGCGCTGGAATTTGCATTGGCGAACGGACAGGCCTCGATCACCCGCAAAGCCCATCCTCGCGCATCCTGACCATCGGATGCCACAGGATCCCATGGGCACACGCATCAGGTCTTGCCTAACTCAACCCCGTGCCACCCAATAGGTTGCGCGGCAGGAGACACTATGGACCTACGCAAACTGAAAAAGCTTATTGATCTTGTTGAAAGCTCTGGCATTGCCGAGCTCGAGGTCACCGAAGGTGAGGAAAAGGTCAGGATTGCCAGGGGTAGCTCGGGAAGCCGGGAAGTCATGGTGGTTCCTGCGGCTGGAGCGTTGTCGAACCATGCCCCTGCCCCCCAGGCAGCCACCACAGGAGCACCCGCTACCGCGAATCCCGCGAACGAGGTCCCAACTTCCCTTGGTTCCCACCTCGTCAAATCACCGATGGTAGGTACTTTCTACCGTTCGGCATCCCCCGGATCGAAGTCCTTTGTCGAGGTTGGGGATACGGTCAAGGCCGGACAGACGATCTGCATCATCGAGGCCATGAAACTCATGAACGAAATCGAGGCGGACAAGGAAGGCGTGATCAAGGCGATCATGGTCGAGAATGGCCAGCCGGTCGAGTATGGCGAACCTTTGATGATGATCGGCTAGCCGGCCGGTATGTTTGAAAAGATTCTGATTGCCAATCGTGGGGAAATTGCCCTGCGAATTCAGCGCGCTTGTCGTGACTTGGGCATCAAAACCGTTGTCGTGCACTCGGAAGCCGATGGCGAGGCGAAGTACGTCAAACTCGCCGATGAATCGGTTTGCATCGGTCCGGCTCCTTCAGCGGCAAGCTACCTCAACATACCTGCCATCATCAGTGCAGCAGAAGTAACCGACTCCGAAGCGATACACCCCGGCTACGGGTTTCTGTCGGAGAACGCCGATTTTGCCGAGAGAGTCGACAAGAGCGGCTTCGTGTTCATTGGACCGCAGGCAGAGACCATCCGGCTGATGGGCGACAAGGTGAATGCCAAAGAGGCCATGCGAAAAGCCGGGGTACTTTGCGTACCGGGATCCGAGGGACCGCTTCCTGAATCCCCGGAAGAAGCAATGAGAATCGCCAGAAAGATCGGCTATCCGGTGATCGTCAAGGCAGCCGGGGGTGGCGGCGGCCGGGGAATGCGGGTAGTACACACCGAAGCGGCATTGAAGAGTGCAATCGGACTCACGCGTACCGAGGCAGAGGCGGCGTTCGGCAATCCAACCGTGTACATAGAGCGGTACCTTGAGAATCCGCGCCACATCGAGGTACAGGTGCTCGCCGACGCCCACAAAAATGTGGTCTACCTCGGCGAGCGCGATTGCTCGCTGCAAAGGCGGCACCAGAAGGTCATGGAGGAAGCGCCGGCGCCCGATCTGTCTCCGAAGCTGCGCGAGCGCATCGGCGAGCGCTGCGTCGACGCGTGCCGCAAGATAGGATATCGCAGTGCCGGAACTTTTGAGTTCCTGTACGAGGACGGAGAGTTCTATTTCATTGAAATGAATACCCGCATTCAAGTCGAGCATGCGGTAACCGAAATGATTACCGGTGTCGACATAGTGCAGGAGCAGATTCGCGTTGCCGCCGGCGAAAGACTGTCGATACGACAGAAAGACGTCGAAATTCGCGGCCACGCAATTGAATGCCGCATCAACGCTGAGGACCCGTTTCGCTTTACGCCTTCGCCGGGACGAATTACCTCATACCATCCACCCGGCGGACCTGGTATTCGCGTCGATTCGCATATCTATCAGGGGTATGCAGTTCCTCCCAACTACGACTCGCTCATCGGTAAAGTGATCGCGTACGGGGCGACCCGGGACCAGGCGTTGCGTCGGATGCGGATTGCGCTGTCGGAAATGGTCATAGAGGGCATACAAACCAATATTCCCCTCCACCAGGACCTCCTGCTGGACACCCGGGTTATCAAGGGTGGGGTCAACATACACTACCTGGAGCAGAAGCTCGCTCAACAAAAAAAACGAGACCCTTCGAAATAGCGGGACGATCTGTGACGCTTACCGCGCTGGTTCTGGAGTTGGAAGCGAGAGACGCCGATCCCCTGTCAGACGGACTGATCGAGGCCGGAGCGCTTTCGGTCACATTCGAGGATGCGATGGCCGGCACGGCTGCCGAGTCGTTCCGCGTCGACGAACTGGGCGACCTGACTTCCTGGCCCCCGCTCAGGCTCACAGCGATGTGCCGCGCGCAAGACGATCCGGCAGAGTTGCTCTTGCGCGCCTGCAAGTTCGCAAACATCGCAGTCCCGGCTCACAGCACCCACAAGATCCCTGACGAAGACTGGGTCGCGAAATCGATGCAACAATTTGCACCCATTCGCGCCTCGGACCGGATTTGGATCGTGCCAACCTGGCACACGCCCCCGGAACCCGACGCAATCAACCTGATCCTCGATCCGGGACTCGCGTTCGGTACCGGCAGTCACCCGAGCACCCGGCTATGCCTGCAGTGGCTGGAACAGATGATCCACGGCGGGGAAACCGTGCTCGACTACGGGTGCGGTTCCGGTATATTGGCCATTGCCGCACTGAAGCTTGGAGCCCAGCGGGCGATCGGCGTGGATATCGATCCTGACGCCCTGGTTGCAGCGCGTGCGAATGCGACGCGCAACCGTGTAGTCGTCGAGTTTTTCGACGGAC
The DNA here is from genome assembly GCA_041490545.1 of Gammaproteobacteria bacterium. Classification (GTDB taxonomy): domain Bacteria; phylum Pseudomonadota; class Gammaproteobacteria; order Burkholderiales; family SG8-39; genus VBDM01. The sequence continues at coordinate 3,501 of JBGPTG010000006.1, read as the reverse complement.
GGTCTCTTCGTTCCGCGAGCTCCGACCTGGTGGTTGCCAATATTCTTGCCAATCCGCTGAAGGTTCTCGCACCCCTGCTCTCCGCACATTGCGTGCGTGGCGGCCAGCTCGCACTCGCGGGCATTCTTTCGTCGCAGGCGACAGACGTAGAGGCAACCTATGCGCCCTGGATTGAGTTCGGGGAGCGATTGGAAACCGAGGGATGGGTGTGCCTCTCAGGTACACGCCGATGAGCAAGACTACGCGCTGCCCATCGTGTGCCACCGTATTTCGCGTGGTCGATGCGCAACTTCACGCAAGCGCCGGTAGAGTTCGTTGCGGCCGCTGCGGGACGACCTTCGACGCGCTCGCGTCTCTCGCTCCGGAGACCACACGTCCTGGTGCCGCGGCGATGACGTCGGCGACCCACCGCGTTCGCCCTGTCGCGGAAACCGCGTTTGATTTCGGTCCCCAGGCCCAGACCGGCAGGAACTGGATATGGTGGGTCGCGACTGCGACCACACTGTTTGCTCTGGCTCTACAGCTCGCCTACCACTATCGCACAGAGGTCGGTCTGATTCTTCCGGAAGTAAAGCCTCTGATACAGCTTGTCTGTTCAGAGCTTGCCTGTGAGGTTCCTCTGCCCCGCCGCGCAGAGCTTCTCAGCATCGAGTCGTCCGACCTCCAGGCCGACAGCACCAGCCCCAACGTGATGGTGCTAACTGCCACGCTGAGAAATCGTGCCAGGTTCTCGCAGGCACTCCCGCTGCTCGAGCTTTCCCTCACCAGTGCGCAGGATCGTACCATTGCGCGACGCGTGTTGAACCCCAAGGATTATGTCCCACGCGGGACACAGACGGGTTCCGGTATTGCAGCAGGTGGCGAACTCTCCGTCCGAGTCTATATCGAAGCCGCCAGCTTGAGGCCCACCGGCTACCGACTGTACCTGTTCTATTCCTAGCCGGTGCCCGGGCCAATGGCCTCTGCTCGCGGCGAAATCGGTATACTCGCCGCAAGTACGAAAATGCCTCTGCATCGACAAGCCGGCAACGCTGTTCTCGATCGACACTCTGCCTTTCCCTGAGATTCAAATCCATGCGCACTCTGATCTGCGGCTCAATCGCTTACGACAACATCATGGTGTTTCGCGGGCGATTCCGCGAGCACATATTGCCTGAGCAGATCCACATCCTGAATGTATCGTTTCTCGTTCCAGAATTGCGGCGGGATTTTGGCGGCTGCGCTGGAAATATCGCCTACAATCTCAAGCTGCTCGGCTCGGATCCGCTCGTCATGGCGACCGTCGGCGATGACGCCCCACCGTACTGCGAGCGCCTGGATCGCCTGGGTTTGTCGCGTGACTGCGTGCGCCAGGTCCCAGGTACCCTCACCGCGCAAGCCTTCATTACGACCGACCTGGACGACAACCAGATCACGGCATTCCATCCCGGGGCGATGAATCACTCTCACCTGAACAGCATCACTGCAGGGCTGGGAATGACTCTTGCCATTGTCGCCCCCGACGGCCGCGCGGGCATGCTGCAGCACGCCCGCGAACTCTCGCAACTCGGCATCCCGTTCATGTTCGACCCTGGACAGGGATTGCCGATGTTCTCCGGCGAGGAGCTGCTCGACTTTGTCGGCAGGGCAAGCTACATAGCGGTCAACGACTACGAAGGCAAGCTTCTGGAAGAACGCACCGGCCGCACGCTCGAGCAGCTTGCTGAACGCGTCAAGGCTCTGATCCTCACACGGGGCGCAGAGGGATCAGTGATCTACGCGAGCGGTGAGAGGTTCGACATTCCCTGCGCCAAGGCCGTGGAAGAGGCGGATCCTACAGGTTGCGGAGACGCCTACCGTGCCGGGCTGCTTTACGGGATTGCGGCCGGATTCGATTGGCCAAAGACGGGCAGGCTCGCGGCGCTCATGGGTGCCATCAAGATCGCCTCACGCGGCGGACAGAACCACTCGGCGAATCGCGACCAGATCGCCCGGCTTTTCCGGCAGCACTTCCAGTCGGATCTCTGAGGAGCTTGATGGCGGCCAACCGCGCTCCGGTTTCGCTGCGACTCGTGCGTCTCGCAAGGCTCGTGGCGCATCTGGGTCGAGGCCTCGTCATCGCGTGGCTGCGGTTTCCAAAAATGTCTGAATCCGAGCGACACTCGGAAAAGCTCGTCTGGTCGAAGAGGCTGCTATCCATCTTGTCGGTGTCTCTGCATAAAGACAACGTGCCGAGCAAACTCCCCGACCGATGCATGCTCGCCCTCAATCACATTTCCTGGGTTGATATTTTCATCATCGACTCGATATTCCCGGCCACCTTTATCGCCAAGTCGGAGATACGCCGATGGCCGGTCGTCGGCTGGTTGTGCACCCTGGTCGGCACGCTTTACATCGAGCGCGGCAAGCGCTCGGCTGCCAGGCATGCTCGACAGGCAATTGTCCTGGAACTCGAGCGCGGGACGCTGATCGCGGTGTGCCCGGAAGGGATCACCACATTCGGGCGAAGCATCGAGCGATTTCATGCCGCCCTCTTCCAGCCCGCCGTTGACGCCGGGGCCACAGTGCAACCGGTTGCGCTGCGCTACCTGGACGCCTCCGGCCGCCACACCGATGCTCCCGGCTATGTCGGCGAGACCTCCCTGCTCGAGTCGGTATGGAGCATCGTATCGACGCGTCATATCGTCGCGAAACTCAGCTTCCTTTCGCCCATACCGGTCCGCGGCCACACGCGACGCTCGCTTGCGGAAAAGGCCGAAGCGGCTATCGCGGCCTCGCTCGGCGTGCCCGTTCCTCGAGCACCGCATCCCCACCGGCACAGGGCACCTGAAACACGCGGCGGTCCTCCAGACAAACCGCAGTGAGTCTCCCGCCCCATACGCACCCCGAATCGAGAGCAAGAAGGTTGGGAGTGATGCGCAGACCCAGGGCAGACCAGTGCCCGCAAATCAGCGTGTCGCCCGCGCTTTTCCTCCCCGGCGCATCGAACCAGGGCAGGTAGCCGGCGGGACCTTCGGTCGTTTCGCCTTTGGTGCCGAATTCCATGACCCCTTCCGGCGTGCAAAACCGCATGCGGGTCATGGCATTGACGATTACCCGGAGCCGGTCGACTCCTCTCAGGCCCTCGCTCCAGCGGTCCGGGTGACTCCCGTAGAGCCGTGCGAGAAACTCCCGGTAGCCAGGCCCGCGCAGTTCAGCCTCCACTTCGCCCGCCAGCGCTGTCGCCTCGGCCGCGCTCCATTGCGGCAGCAAACCGGCGTGCACGAGCACGCGCCCGCCCTCAACGTGAATCATCGGCAGATGCCGCAGCCAATCGAGCAGTTCAACACGGTCGGGCGCTGCGAGAACTTCGTCCAAAGTATCGTCGGCACGCCTCTTGACGAATCCATGCGCCAGCGCCAGCAAGTGCAGATCGTGATTACCGAGCACGCACACCGACCGATCGCCAAGATCGCGCACGAAGCGCAGCGTCTGGAGGGATGCCGGCCCGCGGTTCACCAGATCGCCGACAAACCACAGACG
>JBGPTG010000005.1:0-31493 GCA_041490545.1 Gammaproteobacteria bacterium | reverse complement strand
GGTCGTGGCGCAAAAGATCCTGGCGCGGGTTCGCGGCATCGCCTTCAGCGCGTTCAAGAGCGACGACGTGGTCCGCCACCCGCTGGTGCAACGCATCGTGGACGCCTACGAGCGCCACGCGGACGGATAGCCGGCGTGCCTGCCCGGCGTTCGCGCAAGGTGCCGCCGAAGTCCCGCCCCGGGAAGCGCCTCGCGCTGCAGCTTCAGGTGGTCGCACGGGGCATCGCGGTCCCTGCGCCTGCGCGCTTCCGCCTGTGGGCGCGCATCGCGCTGAAGAAACACGCAGAGATCACCGTGCGCGTGGTCGGCGCGGCGGAAGCTCGGCGCCTCAATCGATCCTACCGAAGGCGCGACTACGCCACCGACGTGCTCGCCTTTCCGTATCCGGCACCGCGCGGGACAATCCGGGGAGACATCATTTTGTGCGCGCCGGTGCTCGTCCGCGAGGCCCTGGCGCAGGGCAAGACGCAGACGGCGCATTTCGCGCACCTGACGGTGCATGCCCTGCTGCACCTGCAAGGCCGCGACCATGCCCGCCGGCGCGAGGCGAGGCGCATGGAAGCCGAGGAAAAGAGGCTCCTCGGCAAACTCGGTTATCCTGATCCCTACGCAGACATCGGGGGCTAGGGACCGCACCGCCGCCGGGCTTTCGCCGGGCGATGCTGCCTGACCTGCGCCCCCTTCGCCATGGACGAATCGAACAAACCTTCGCTGCTGGAACGCCTGTCGGCGCTGCTGATGCGCGAACCCGAGGATCGCGAGCAGCTGGTCACGCTGCTGCATTCGGCTTTCGAGAGAAACCTGCTCGACGGCGACGCGCTCTCGATGATCGAGGGTGCGCTGCAGGTTTCGGAGATGCAGGTGCGCGACATCATGGTGCCGCGTCCGCAGATGGACGTGATCGACGTCAACCAGACCCCCGAGGAGTTCGTCCCGCACGTCATCGCCACGGCGCACTCGCGCTTTCCGGTGATCGACAAGAGCCGCGACGACGTCATCGGTATCCTCCTCGCCAAGGATCTGCTGCGCTACTACGCGGGCGAAGAGGAGTTCAACCTGCGCGACATGTTGAGGCCCGCCGTGTTCGTGCCCGAATCCAAGCGCCTCAATGTGCTCTTGCGCGAGTTCCGCGCCAACCGCAATCACATGGCGGTCGTCGTCGACGAGTACGGCGGCGTAGCCGGTCTCGTGACCATCGAGGACGTCCTCGAGCAGATCGTCGGGGATATCGAGGACGAGTACGATTTCGACGAGTCCGAGGACAACGTCGTGCGCGAGCAGAGCGGACACTACCGGGTCAAGGCGCAGACCGAGATCGCCGATTTCAACCGGATCGTCGGCGCCGACTTTCCGGATGCCGATTTCGACACCGTCGGAGGTCTGGTGCTCCACCGCTTCGGCCGGCTGCCCAAGCGCGGCGAGGTCACCACCATCGGCGGCCTGCGTTTCCAGGTCCTTCGCGCAGACAGCCGCCGCCTGCACGTGCTGCAGGTGCAGCGGCTGCCCGCAAAGGCTTGAAGTCGCCCCTGCACGCCCGCGGCGCGGTCTCGGTCGCCGCGCTTGCCGGCGGCGTGCTGAGCGTGGCCGGCTTCGCCCCCGTCGGCGCCGCGCCCCTGCCCTTCGTCACTTTGGCCGGCCTGCTGCTCCTGTGGCGTCGCACGGCGGCCCCACGCGAGGCGGCCTGGATCGGTTTTGCGTTCGGCGCGGGCCTCTTCGGCGCGGGTGTCTCCTGGGTCTACGTCAGCCTGCACGACTTCGGCATGATGCCCGCGCCGCTCGCCGTACTGGGGACGTTCGCTTTCTGCGCCATCCTCGCCGTGTATCCCGCCGCTGCAGGATGGTGCTTCGCGCGCCTGCAGCTCGGTAGCCTCTCCTCCGCCCTGCTCGCGTTCCCTGCCTTGTGGACGCTCTTTGAATGGCTGCGCGGCTGGATCTTTACGGGCGTTCCCTGGCTCGCTTTCGGCTACGGCCAGGTCGACTCGCCGCTCGCCGGTTTTGCTCCCGTCGTAGGGATATACGGCGTATCGTTCGTGACCGCGCTCTGTGCCGGGCTTCTGGTCATCGTGATTTCGGGCTCCGGCAGGGCCCGTCTCGCGGGCGGTTTCGCACTCGCATGCGCGTTCGGCCTCGGCCAGCTGCTCAGGCAGGTCGACTGGACTTCTCCCCAAGGTGCCCCCTTCAAGGTTGCGCTCCTCCAGGGAAACATTCCCCAGGATCTTAAGTTCCAGGCGGATCGTTACGCGGCGACGCTGGCGATCTACAAGCGGCTGATCGAAGCGAGCCAGGCTCGACTCATCGTGCTTCCCGAAACCGCCATTCCGCGGTTTCTCGACGCCGTCGATCCCGGCTATCTGAAAGACATCGCCAGAATCGCTGCCGAGCGCCACGCCGACATCCTCATCGGCGTGCCCATCCGAGACCGGGAAAACCGGTATTTCAACAGCGTCCTCAGCGCGGGCGCTTCGCCTTCGCAGCGCTACGACAAGTCGCACCTCGTTCCCTTCGGCGAGTTCGTGCCTTTCGGTTTTGGCTGGATCGTCAAGACACTCGCGATTCCGCTCTCGGATTTTTCCCTGGGCCCGAAAAACCCCAAGCCGCTCGTGCTCGCCGGGCAGCTCGTCGCGCCGAACATCTGCTGGGAGGACGCTTTCGGCGAAGAGATCATCCGCCAGTTGCCGGAGGCAACGCTGCTGGTGAACATCTCGAACGTCGCCTGGTTCGGAGATTCGCTTGCCCCGGCTCAACACCTGCAGATCTCACGCATGCGCGCGCTCGAGACGGGACGCACCATGCTGCGCGCGACCAATACCGGTATGACCGCGATCATCGATCCTCGCGGCAGGGTCGTTGCGAAGCTGCCGCAGTTTACCGAGGGCATCCTCGCTGGCGAAGTGCAGGGCTACGCCGGTGCTTCGCCTTACGTCATATTTGGCAACACCCCGATCGTCATCACGTGTGTCACGCTGCTTGCTGCACTTGCATTCATCCGCCGCCGTAGCTTGGGTTGGGTCGGGGAAAGCCGGTAGAATTCGTCGCTGTCACCGCGCGCTCATGCTTACCTTCCAGGATCTCATACTCAAGCTGCAGGACTACTGGAGCAAGCAAGGCTGCGCGCTGCTGCAGCCCTACGACATGGAAATGGGCGCGGGCACGTTTCACACCGCGACCTTTCTCCGCGCCATCGGCCCCGAACCCTGGAAAGCCGCCTACGTGCAGCCCTCGCGCCGCCCCAAGGACGGACGCTACGGCGACAACCCCAACCGCCTGCAGTACTACTACCAGTACCAGGTAGCGCTGAAACCTTCGCCGCCAGACATCCAGGATATCTACCTGGAATCGCTGGTGGCGCTCGGCATCAACCCGAAAGAGCACGACATCCGCTTCGTCGAGGACGACTGGGAGTCCCCCACGCTCGGCGCCTGGGGCCTGGGCTGGGAAGTATGGCTCGACGGCATGGAGATCACGCAATTCACCTACTTCCAGGAAGTCGGCAGCTTGCCGTGCAAGCCGGTGCTGGGGGAGATCACTTACGGCCTCGAGCGCCTCGCGATGTACGTCCAGGACAAGGAATCGGTCTACGACCTCGTCTGGACACCGGGCGTCACCTACGGAAACATCTACCACCAGAACGAAGTCGAGCAGTCACGCTACAACTTCGAGCTCTCCAACGCCGAGATGCTGTTCCGCCACTTCGGGGAATTCGAATCGGAAGCGAAGCGCCTCATCGCTGCGCAGTGCGTGCTGCCGGCCTACGAAATGGTCCTGAAGAGCTCGCACGCCTTCAACCTGCTGGATGCGCGCGGCGCCATCTCGGTCACCGAGCGCGCCGCGTACATCGTCCGCGTCCGCGCGCTCGCCCGCGCCGTGGCGCAGGCCTACTACGAATCGCGCGAGCGGCTCGGATTTCCGATGGTGAAGGCAGCGTAGATGGAAGCGACGCTGCTGGTCGAATTGCTCACCGAGGAGCTGCCACCGAAGTCCCTGAGCAAGCTCGGTCAAGTGTGCGCCGACGAGGTCTTCAATGGCCTCGTTCAGTACCAACTCAAGCTACGCGACTTCGCGGGTTGGCGCATTTTCGCAACTCCTCGCCGTTTGGCCGTTTTGATTCCAGGAGTGGTCGATGTCGCTGGCGATCGCAAAACTGAGGTCAGCGGACCTTCGATCACCGCGGCGCCGCAGGCAGTAGCGGGATTTGCAAAGAAACACGGCATTGATGTGAGCGCGCTGGAGCAGCGCGACACCCCGAAAGGAAAGATCTTCGTTGCCAACCTAACGATAAAGGGAGTTGCCCTTAACGGAGTTCTCGCAAACATCGTCGGCGACGCGCTCAAGAAGTTACCGATTCCCAAAGTCATGCGCTGGGGCTCGGGCGACGCGCAGTTCGTGCGCCCTGTGCACGGACTCGTGATGCTTCATGGCTCGCGCGTTGTTCCCGGAAAAGTGCTCGGACTGGAATCGGGCAATCGAACCCGCGGCCACCGCTTCATGGGCGCCGCCGAGATTGTCCTTAGCAGTGCGGACGAATACGAAAAGAAGCTGTTCGACGAAGGCAAGGTGCTGGCCGACTTCGGGAAACGGAAAACGGAGATCGAACGGCAGTTGCAGGCCGAAGCGAAGAAGCGGAACGCGAGCCTGGGCGAGTACCAAGTCCTGCTCGACGAGGTTACGGCGCTGGTCGAGCATCCGAGTGTCTACGTGGGCGAATTCGACAAGGGGTTCCTCGACGTGCCGCAGGAATGCCTGATCCTCACCATGCGGCAGAACCAGAAGTATTTCCCGCTGTTCGACGCGGGCGGAAAGCTGCTGCCGAAATTCCTGATCGTCTCGAACATGCGGGTCACCGATCCGCGCCACATCATCGGCGGCAACCAGCGTGTAGTGCGGCCGCGGTTGGAGGATGCGCGCTTCTTTTTCAACCAGGACCGCAAGCAGCGGCTGGAAGAACGCATCCCGCAGCTGGCGAAGGTCGTCTATCACAACAAGCTCGGCAGCCAGCTCGATCGCGTGCAGCGCATCAAGTTGCTGGCGGGGAAGATAGCGCGGCTGCTCGGTGCCGACGCGCTGCAAGCGGAGCGTGCGGCCGAACTGGCGAAGGCGGACCTGCTCACCGGCATGGTCGGGGAGTTCCCTGAACTCCAGGGGATCATGGGGCGCTACTACGCGCTGCACGACGGCGAACCCAAGGAGGTAGCCGTCGCCATCGAAGCGCACTATCGCCCACGCTTCGCCGGCGACAAGCTCCCCGAAGGGCTCATCGCCTGCGCCGTTGCGCTCGCCGACAAGCTCGATGCCCTCGCGGGGCTATTCAGCATCCGTGAGCAGCCGACCGGCGACAGGGACCCGTTCGGACTTCGCCGCGCGGCTCTCGGGGTCATCAGAATCGTCGTTGAGAATCAGCTTTCGTTGTCACTGTGGGATCTCGTGGGCGCGGCTTTCGGGCCGTTCAAAGACAAGGCGCAAACGGACCTCTCGATGTTTTTCACGGAGCGCATGCGCAGCTATTTCCAGGAGCGCGGCTATACCACGAACGAAGTCGAGGCGGTTCTCAGCGTGAGCCAGGCTGCCGTAAGCCTCATCCCCAAGCAGCTTGACGCCGTTCGCGCGTTTTCCACACTTCCGGAAGCCGCCAGTCTTGCCGCCGCAAACAAGCGAATCGCCAACATACTTCGACAGGCGGAAAGCAAGGGTGAGTCGTTTGCTGATGCCGATATTTCAGCGCTCAAGGAACCTGCCGAAATCTCGCTTTTTGAGGCCCTGCAGGCAGCATCCCGTTCGGCGAAGCCGCTGTTTGACTCTGGAGATTTCGCTGGATATCTGAAAACCTTCGCATCGCTAAAGATTCCGGTGGATTCGTTCTTCGACGGAGTCATGGTCATGGTCGACGACAAGAAGCTTCGCGAAAATCGGCTTGCGCTGCTCACCGACATGCGGAAAGCGATGAACCGGTTCTCCGACATTTCCAAACTCGCCGCATGAAGCTCCTCATCCTCGACCGCGACGGCGTCATCAATTTCGACAGCGACGCCTTCATCAAGCATCCCGACGAATGGCGCCCGATTCCGGGAAGCCTCGACGCCATCGCGCTGCTTACGCAGGTGGGCTGGCGCATCGTGGTCGCGACCAACCAGTCGGGGGTCGGAAGAGGTCTCTTCGACATGGCGACCCTCAACGCCATCAATTCCAAGATGCACAAGGCGGTGACCCAGGCGGGCGGACGCATCGAGGCGGTGTTCTACTGTCCCGATACCGACGAGTCGCGCTCGCCCAACCGCAAGCCCGGCCCGGGGATGTTCCTGGCGATCGCCGAACGCTTCAACGCACCGCTCGCACACGCGCCGGCGGTCGGCGACAGCCTGCGCGACCTGCAGGCCGCCGCCGCGGTGGGCGCGCAGCCGATTCTGGTGCTCACCGGCAAAGGCGCCAGGACCCGCGCGGCCGGCAATCTTCCCCCAGGAACCACGATCCACGCCGATCTCGCCGCGGCAGCGCGAGTGCTGTGTCAATGACCTTCGTGCGTTCGCTGGTCTTTCTCCTCGCCCAGATCCTGGTAACCCCGCCCTACGCGATCTTCGCCCTCGCCACGGCGCCGCTGCCGCGCCTGCTGCGGTTCCGCCTCATCTCCGGTTGGGCACGCACGATGATCTGGCTCGCCCGCGTCGTGCTCGGCATCGACTACCGCGTGGTGGGCGCCGAGAACCTGCCGCGCACGCCGGCGGTAATCCTTTCCAAGCACCAGTCGGCCTGGGAAACGCTCGCTTTCCAGATCATTTTTCCGCCGCAGGTGCACGTGCTCAAGCGCGAACTGCTGTGGATTCCGTTCTTCGGCTGGGGACTAGCGCTCACCAGCCCCATCGCCATCGACCGCAGCCGGGGCGCGCGGGCGCTGCGCCGCATGGAGGAACTGGGACGCCGGCGGCTCGCGCAGGGATTCTGCATCGCGATCTTTCCCGAAGGCACGCGCGTGCGTCCCGGCGAGCACCGCGCCTACCAGGCGGGAGGCGCGTGGCTTGCGGTGAAATGCGGAGCGCCGGTGGTGCCGGTCGCGCACAACGCCGGCCTTTTCTGGGGTCGCAACGCATTTCTCAAGTATCCCGGCACGATCACGGTGGAGATCGGATCGGTGATCGAATCGCGGCGCCATACGCCGGAATCGCTCAATGCTGCGGTGGAAAACTGGATCGAGGGCCGCATGGCCGTTCTATGTCCCAGGCCCTGAAGCAACTGCTGCTGCCTTTCGACCTCCTGCCCTGGCTTGAGAAACCCGGGCGGGTCCGGCAGCTGCGGCTTTCCGGCGGCGTGCTCGGTTACCGGCTGGTGCGCGCAAGACGGCGCAGCGTCGCCCTCGCGGTCGACGCCGAGGGCCTGGAGGTGCGCGCCCCGCGCTGGGTCTCGGTCGCCGAGGTGGAGACTTTCATCCGGGAAAAGGAGCGCTGGATACGCAAGCGCCTTGCCGAACCGCGCCGCACGCCTTTCGTCTGGGAGAACGGGGCAAAGCTGCCGTGGCTCGGACAGCAGGTAACTCTGGCCCTGCGCGCAGACGACGACGCTGTGCGACTTTGCGGGGACACGCTGGAAATCGGGCTCGCCGACGGCGCCGGCCTGCGCGCGCGGGCGCTCGAGTGGATACGCACCCGGGCGCTCGCATTTTTTCGAGAGCGCGTCGACGCGCTCTCGCAATGCCATGGGCTGCAGGTGACGGGCGTGGGGCTTTCCAACGCGCGCACGCGCTGGGGAAGCTGTGGCGCGGAGGGGCGCGTGCTCCTCAACTGGCGGCTGATGCTGCTGCCGGCACGTCTGGCCGACTACGTCATGGCCCACGAACTGGCGCACCTGCGCGAGTTGAACCATTCACCGCGTTTCTGGGCGCTGGTGGCGCACCTGTATCCCGACTACCGGTCGGCGCGGCGCGAACTCAACGAACTCAGCCGGATGCTGCCCGATCTCTAGGAGCCCTCATCATGCGAATCCTCCACACCATGCTGCGCGTCGGCGATCTGGAAAAATCGCTGCGCTTCTACACCGAAGTGCTGGGTATGCGGCAATTGCGCCGCAACGACTACCCCGATGGGAAATTCACACTGGCCTTCGTCGGCTACGGCGAGGAATCCGACGCTGCAGTGCTGGAGCTGACCTACAACTGGGGCGTGGACAAGTACGAGCTGGGCAACGCCTACGGCCACGTCGCGATCGCCGTCGAAGACGCCAGCCGGGCCTGCGCGGAAGTCAAACGCCGCGGCGGCAAGGTCGTCCGCGAGGCCGGGCCGATGAAGCACGGCACCACGGTGATCGCGTTCGTCGAGGACCCCGACGGCTACAAGATCGAACTGATACAGCGAAAGTAGAAAGTAAACAGGCGGCCGCCCGAAACGGCCGTGTTCGCGAGACCGGGCCGCCGGCCTTTGAGCGGACTTTAGCGCGGCGCGCCGGGCCCCTTCTGGACCTTGAACCTGCCGATGTTGCTCTTCTGCCCGATGAGCGCCTTGGCGAAATCCTCGAGCATCTCTTCGTTCACCTCGGGCGCCGGGATGTTCAGTTGCTCGGTGCCCACCCCGAACAGGTTCTTTGCCTGAACCAGGAGCATCCCCTGGTCGTGATCGGCGGTCACGGTAACGTCGGCAACGATCGCCGCCGGAAACGTGTACTTGGCTCCGACGAGTATTCCCCTGGCGTTCTTCTTTTCTTCCTCGGCGAATTTCACCTTGCTCGCCCAGAGCGCATCGCGCGCCTTCTGCGCCGTGGTGGAATCGTCGCAGTTGATGGTCACGGTGTTTCCCGAAGCCCATTTGATGAAAAAGTGGATGGTGTCGTAGTACTCCTTGTCGCCCAGCCGCTTGCGCCGGTAATCGATGAAGGAGTCCGCCAGGCCCAGCCCGACCAGGTTGGTCACCCCGGGAATGGAGAACATCAGGGGGCTGGCAGGCTTCACCACCGTCAGCTGCTTGAGCAGTTCGTTCACGTACTGGAACGTCTGCTTCATTTTGTCTTCCACCAGCCTCACCTTGTCCGCCTGCACGTTCTGCTGCAGGATCTGCTGGGTCTTTACCAATTCCGCCTGTTTTTTCAGGTCGTCCAGTAACCCCATCGTGATCTCCCTCTCCCCTCCTCATGCGAACTGCATATTTTGCCAGTAGCGGAGGGGGCGGTCTAGCTGGATCGTCGCGCAATCCAGTTGGCGATCGTGACAAATGCCGCGGCCGGGAAAGTTTCCGCTCGCCGGGCGGGGTCTATCCCCAAAACCGACAGTTCGGCCGCGGAAATGAACTCTGAAAGGGAATTTCGGATGGTTTTTCGCCGAGTGGAGAACGCCCGCGCCACCACCCCCGAAAACAGTGTTTCGTCGACGGCGCCGAGTTCCTCCGCAGAGCGCGGAACCAGGCGCACCACCGCGGAGTGAACCTGGGGCTGCGGCCGGAATGCAGCAGGCGGAACCACGAGCAGCCGCTCCAGCCGAAAGCGGTACTGGAGCATGACCGAGAGTCGCCCGTATTCCGGCGTGGCAGGGCTCGCGATCATGCGCTCCACGACTTCCTGCTGCAGCATGAAATGCAGGTCGACGCAGCGCGCCGCGGCCGCCGCGACGTGGAACAGGATGGGGGTGGATATGTTGTAGGGCAGGTTCCCTACCACCCTGAGCGGCGCCGGCAGGGTCGCAAAATCGAAGCGCAAGGCATCGGCCTGATGCACCGTGAGTCGCTCCTGCGGATAGCGTTCGCGCAGGTGCCGGCCCAGGTCGCGGTCGAGCTCGATCGCGTGCAGGTGATCGACCCGATCGAGGAGCGGCGCGGTCAACGCCCCCAATCCGGGACCAATCTCGACGACATGATCGTCGCGGCGCGGCGCGATGGCGGCGACGATCGTGCCGATGACATCCCGATCGACGAGAAAGTGCTGGCCGAATCTCTTGCGCGGTGCGTGCCGGAAGGTCTCCACCGCGGCTAAGGCGCCGCCCGCGCCCCGGCGTCGGCCATTTCGATCGCGGTGTCGACGGCCGCGGCCAGACTGCCGGGATCGGCCGCGCCGGTCCCGGCGAGCTCCAGAGCGGTGCCGTGATCGACGGAGGTACGGATGATCGGCAGGCCCAGGGTCACGTTGACGCCCTTGCCGAAACTCGCGTACTTGAGCACCGGCAGGCCCTGGTCGTGGTACATCGCCAGCGCGCAATCGGCCTGCGAGAGGTGCGCCGGCGTGAACAGGGTATCCGCGGGCAGCGGACCGGTGAGGCGCAAGCCCTCGGCGCGCAGCTTTTCGACCACGGGACCGATGATCTCGATTTCCTCTCGCCCGAAATACCCGCCTTCTCCGCTGTGGGGATTGAGTCCCGCGACCAGCACCCGTGGCGCAGCGATGCCAAAGCGCAGCGCCAATTCCGAGCAGAGGATTCTCACGGTGCGCTCCAGGCCCTCGCGATTCAGCGCGCGCGGCACGTCCTTGAGCGCCAGATGCGTGGTCGCGAGCGCCACCCGAAGACCACCGCCAGCGAGCATCATCACGACCCGGTCCACGCCGGTGCGCTCCGCGAGGTACTCGGTGTGTCCGACAAACGCGATTCCCGCATCGTTGATCGCGGCCTTATGCACCGGCGCGGTCACCATGGCGGCGAATCGGCGCGCCGTGCAACCGGCGAGCGCCCGGTCCAGCAGGGCGATAACGTAAGGGCTGTTGCGCGGATCGAGCGTCCCCGGCCGCGAAGGCGCGGCGAGCGGCAGGTGCAGGCAGGCCAGCGAACCCTCCTGCGCTCCAGCCTCGGCATCGCGCAATTTCACGCCCAGGCCGAGCGAACGGGCGCGGTCCTCCAGCATGCCACGGTCGCCGACGACGACGAGGCGGGACGCCGCCGGGTGCCGGGCAAGTGCCAGGCAGATGTCCGGGCCGATGCCCGCGGGTTCCCCCGAGGTCACTGCGATGAGGGGAAGCGCGCCCGAGACCGGAGCGCGCGCCGCGGTCGCCCCTGCTTCGATGCGAGGCGTCACCGGTCCTCGAGGCGCAGCTCGACGTAGGCGCGATCGCGCAACTGGCGCAGCCACTCCTGGTAGGCCTCATCGCCCTTGCGATCGAGGAGAGCCTTGCGCGCCTCCAGCCGCTTACGATCCGAGGACATGTCGGCGGTGCGCCGCTCCAGCAATTGGATCAGGTGCCAGCCGAACGGGCTCTTCACCGGTTGGCTGACTTCCATCGGCTTGAGCTCCATGAAGGCGCGCTCGAACTCCGGTACCGTGTCCCCGGGGTATACCCAGCCGAGATCCCCGCCGCGGGCAGCCGATCCGTCATCCGAATTCAGGCGCGCGAGTTCCGCAAAGTTCACGCCGTTGACGATGCGCTCGCGCAGGTTGAGGAGTTTTCGCTTCGCGTCGTTTTCGGAGATCAGCTCGTTGGTCCGTACGAGAATGTGCCGCACATGCGCCTGATCCACGAGCAGCGGCGCTCCGGCCCCGCGCATGTCGGTGAGTTTCAGCACGTGAAACCCCGCAGGACTGCGCAACACGCCGCTCACCTCCCCGTTCTTCAGCTTCACCAGCGCCTCGACGAAGAGTTCCGGCAATCGCTCCTGGCTGCGCCAGCCCATGGCGCCGCCTTGCAGCGCGTCCGGCGCGTCGGAGTAGGTAGCGGCGATCCTGGCGAAATCTCCATTGTCCTTGAGACGCCTGACCACCTCTTCGGCGCGGGCGCGCCGGGAATCGAGTTGCTCGGGGCTGGCCTGCTCGGGGACCCGAACCAGGATGTGCGCGAGGTTGTACTCGGTGCCCGTGTCCTTTCTCGCGCCCTGCTCGAGCAGGAAGTTCTCGATCTCGCCGTCGCTGACGGTCAGCTTGCTCGTCACCTCGCGCTCGCGCAGCCTGGTCATCAGGATTTCTTCTCGGATTTCCTCGCGAAACTTCTCGAATGAAATCCCGTCGCGCTCGAGCGTCTGCCTGAATTCGGTGAGCGACAGCTTGTTTCCCTCCGCGATGCGGCTGATGGTCCGGTCGAGTTCGAGATCGTCGACGCGCAGTCCGGTTTCCCGCGCGAACTGGAGTTGCACCCTGTCGGTGACGACTCGCTCCAGGACCTGCCGCTCGATCTCCTCCCGGGCCGGCAGCGCCGTGCCACGCCGCTGAAGTTCCTTCATCACACGGCTGATGCGCTCGGACAGCTCGAACTGGGTCACGACCTCCTTGTTGACGACCGCGACAATGCGGTCGACCAGCGCCACCTTCGCCGCGGCGCCGCCTTCCCGGGTCGTGCCCTGCGCGAGTGCCGCGCAGCAACTCACCGCCAGCAACACGCCGACGCAGGTTTTCATCGTCTTCATCGCCGGGTCGTTGTGGGAAACGGAGTTCATCGGGCTATTTTGCACGATCGCCGGCGGCTCGTGCACGGTCATCGATACCATCGGGTTCCGCGCTCAATTGTAGAAATCGAAAGGCCCCTCGGGCTTGGCATCGGAAGATCTCGTATTGATCCGCTGATATCCCGGGACGTTGCGTTTCAACGCCTCGAGTGGATTCGACCCGATCTGCGAGAAGCCGTTCAGTTCGAGCTGCAGAAACAGGGCGGTGGTCGATGCGCCGGCCGTCAGCGCGAACCGCTGCACGATAACGCGGCTGACCCAGCAGTCAGCCCCGTATTCCAGCCCGCCGATGCTCTCGACGATGCGCCTGTCATGCAGCGAATAGTTGAACCGGCCCACGCCAAACCATCGCGCGCTGAGAGGCCATTGCGACGACAGGTCGACCTGCTTGATCTCGGCGGCGTCGGTGATGTCGCTCCGCAGGAACCGGTAGCTCAGGTTGAGCGTCTTCAGCGGCTCCGGCTGATAGCGCGTTGCGAAGGTGAATCGCTCGTAGCGGTGGTCGCGCTGGTTATACTCCGTGGCCGATTCCATGGTCCAGTGCTCCGCGACCCGCCCGGAGGCCGCCGCCAGCCAGTCCGAGGTGCGGTAGGTTCGGAGGGTGTCCGTCGGCGCGTGGGTAACGGGATCGTAGTTCAGGGCGACCTCCTGATCCTTGAAGTAGTAGCGCTGCCCGATGGTGCCGCGGAACAACTCCTGGCCGTTGGCGGAGCGCAGCGCCCGGGAAGTCAGCGCCACGGTCAGCTGGTCGGCGTCGTTGATTCGGTCTCCGCCGGCGAAGCTGTTTTCGGAGAAGATCTGCGCATAGTTGAAATCGGCGATCGCCGTGTCGAACAGCGGGATCCGGCTCTGGTCGCGGAAAGGAATCCTCACGTAGTAGATGCGCGGCTCCAGTGTCTGCGTCAGCGACTGGCCCGCGACTCGCGCGTCGCGCTCGAAGATCAGGCCGGTGTCCAGGCTGAAGATCGGAACGCTGCGAGTGATCGGGGTCCGCGTGAATTCCGCCACCTTTGCCGTAGGGTCGGGATTGGTCGGGTCCGGTATCTGCGGGATCTGATCGAGCGAATAATGCGTATAGTGCAGACCCGCTTTGGGCGTAAAAAAGGCGCCCGCAGTCCGCAGCGGCAGGCTGAGGCTGGGATACAGCGTCGAGCGCCTGCCGTTCACCAGCGTGGAATGGGTGAAATCGACGTACTCCGCCGAGGACGCGAAATCCAGGCCGGCCAGGTCCTGGCGCAACGCCGACAGGGTGAACTGGGGCGTTCGCGCGTAGGGGGGCACGATTGGATTTTCCGGGTCCTGCAGCACCTGGAAGCGCTGCAGGCGTGCTGTCGCCGTATAGTTGCCGCTGTCCCACCACTTGCCGTTGTAGGCGACGAAACCCTCCCGCGGCAGCGTCGCCTGCGAGGTGATGTTGATTCGCGTCGCGAGGTCCTTGAAGTAGTTGTCGTCCGACACCTTGTTGAGGTTGAGCCCGCCGGTGAGGACGCCTTCCCGGTTGTAG
Source organism: Gammaproteobacteria bacterium (assembly GCA_041490545.1). Lineage (GTDB taxonomy): Bacteria > Pseudomonadota > Gammaproteobacteria > Burkholderiales > SG8-39 > VBDM01. The sequence continues at coordinate 17,661 of JBGPTG010000005.1, read as the reverse complement.
TTGTAGGTATGCACCAGCGAGACCGCCATGCGGCCGGTGTCGGCCACGTGATCCCTGGGCAGCACCTCGCCCTTGAGCTCGCCGTTGTAATTGGGCTGCAGGTAACGGAACTGCTCCGCGAGTTGCAGGCCGCGCTTTTCCATGTAACGCGGCGTCACCGTGAGGTCGTAGTTCGGCGCGAGGTTCAGGTAGTAAGGTGCGGAGAATTCAGGTCCGCTTTTCCCGGTGATGCCCAGCGACGGCGGAAGGAATCCGGACTTGCGCTGGTTGCTCAGCGAAAAATCGAAGCTCGGCGCCGCGAATATCGGTACTCCCTTGAACACCACGCTGGCGCCGCGCGCGGTACCCACTTGGCGCGTGTAGTCGAGGTCGAGTTCGTTCGCCCTGACGAGCCAGTCGTCGTCACCCGGCTTGCAGGTCGTGAACACTCCTTCCTTGATCGTGTACTTGTTTTCTCCGAGAAACTCAATCGACTCGGCCTGCCCGCGCCCCGTGACCGGCGGCATGCCGGGCCGCGCGTGCGGTCCGAACGAGTACTCCGGCTTTTCGAACACACCGGTGGCTTCCTTCAATCGGTAGCGCAGACCGGGACCGCTCATCGCGCTTCCTTCGCTTTCCAGGCGCACGCCGCCACTTGCTTCCACCGATTCGTCCGCGTCGCGGAACTTCAGCGAATCGGCACGTATCGACAACGCGCCCCGGCGCAGGATGGCGTTGCCTTCGGCGCTGGTTTCCTTTCCCGCTGAGCCCTCGATGCGGTCGGCGTCGAGCTGGATCGGCAGGGTTTCGGGATTCTGCGGGGCTGTCCTGCCGGTACGGCCTTGCTGTGCCTGCGCGATCGGGGAACACGACAGCGCAATCGCGAGCGCTGCGAAGAGCGCACGGGTGAGGGACATGGGAGGAATGCGGACGATTGGGCGCTTGAGGGCGGGTGCTAAAATCGCACAAATCGACGGTCAAGGCAATTCTTTGTTTCAGGAGGATTTTTGGACCGCGCCGCGCAGCTGCAGCGTTGGCTGGAGACCGCGCTGGGATCACGCGACTTCGGCATCACACCGGCTTCCGACGATGCCAGCTTTCGCCGCTATTTTCGGGTTCGCCGCGGCGGCGGGCAGGCTTCCCTGATCGCCATGGACGCGCCGCCGGAGAAGGAGGACTGCCGGCCGTTCGTGCACGTCACCCGGATTTTCGCCGACGCGGGCGTCCACGTCCCCGCGATCCACGCGCAGGCTCTCGACCAGGGATTCCTGCTGCTTTCGGATCTCGGCGACACGACCTACCTCGGCGCCCTCGACGCGAACACCGCCCCTCGGCTCTACCAAGATGCGTTCGACGCGCTGCTTCGCATACAGCTTGCGAGCCGCCCCGGGACTCTTCCCGACTACGACCGGGCGCTCCTGGAGCGTGAGCTTCGGCTCTTTCCGGAGTGGTATGTAGGAAAACAACTCGGATACACGCTCGATCCGTCGCAGCGCGTGTCCCTGGAACAGACCTTCTCCCGATTGCTTGCCAACGCTTTGGCGCAGCCGCGCGTATACGTGCACCACGATTATCACTCGCGCAACCTCATGGTAAGTGCGCCGAACCCGGGAATCCTGGATTTTCAGGACGCGGTGTACGGTCCGATCACTTACGACCTGGTGTCGCTGCTGCGCGACGCGTACATCGGCTGGGAGGAGGAGCAGGTGGTCGATTGGGTGATCCGCTACTGGGAGAGGGCGCGCAAGGCGCGCCTCCCGGTCCACGACGATTTCGCCGAGTTCTACCGGGATTTCGAGTGGATGGGCGCACAGCGTCAGTTGAAGGTGCTGGGAATCTTTGCGCGGCTCTTCTATCGGGACGGCAAGGACGGCTACCTCAAGGACCAGCCGCTGGTCATGCGCAATCTGCGTCGCGCCTGCGGGCGCTACGACGATCTTGCGCCGCTCGCGCGCCTGCTCGATACGCTGTCGATCAAATCATGAAAGCCATGATCCTTGCCGCCGGACGCGGCGAGCGTTCCGATTTACGATGCGCTCGCCGCTGAACCTGTCATGAAAGCCATGATCCTCGCCGCCGGACGCGGCGAGCGCATGCGCCCCCTCACCGACGCGAGGCCCAAGCCGCTGCTGGAGGTGCGCGGGAAGTTCCTGATCGTGTGGCTCATCGAAGCGCTGGCGCGCGCCGGAATCCGTGACATCGTGATCAACCACGCGCACCGGGGGCAGATGATCGAAGCGGCGCTCGGCGACGGCCGCCGCTTCGGCGTCCGCGTCGACTACTCGGCCGAGCCGCAGGCGCTCGAGACCGCCGGCGGAATCGCCAAGGCCCTGCCGCTGCTCGGCCCGGGGCCTTTCCTCGCCGTCAACGGCGACATCTTCTGCGACTTCGATTTCGCCGCTCTTGCGAGTCGCGCACTCGACGCCGACGTCGCGCATCTGGTGCTGGTGCCGAACCCCCCCCATCACGCGCAGGGCGATTTCAGCCTGGATCGCGGCAGAGCCGGGGCGCAGGGAGAACCCCGCTGGACTTTCAGCGGCATCGGGCTGTATCGCGCGGAACTCTTCGAGAGCGTGCCCCCGGGATCCAGGGCCCAGCTCGTCACGCTGCTGCGCGCGGCCATGGCACGCGGGCAGGTGGGCGCGGAGGTCCACGCCGGCGCGTGGCACGACGTCGGGACGCCCGAGCGGCTTGCCGCGCTCAACGAGCCGCTCGCTTGATCGTCCGGTCAAAGCCGACGACAATCGGGCCATGGACGCGAGCACGAATGTTTCCAGGCATGCGGACCGGCGTCAGCGCCTGCAGCAGCAGATGCAGCGGGGTATCGCGATTCTCCCGACCGCTCCGCAGAGGATTCGCAACCGGGACAGCGATTACCTGTATCGCTTCGACAGTTATTTCTACTACCTGACGGGTTTCCCCGAGCCCGAGGCGGTGCTGGTCGTCGTCGCCGGGCCGGAGCCGCGGTCGATTCTCTTTTGTCGCCAGCGCAACCCGGAGCGGGAAATCTGGGACGGCATCCGCTGCGGTCCGGAAGGCGCAAAGGCGGCGTACGCGCTCGACGAAACATTTCCCATCGAAGTTCTGGACGAACAGCTTCCCAAGCTGATCGCAGACCAGCCGGTGCTTTTTTTTGCGGCCGGGGCCGACGCTGCCTGGGACGCGCGTATCCTGTCCTGGCTGAACCAGGTGCGCGCGCATGCCCGCGCAGGCGTTGCCGCGCCTGCCGATATCCGCGACGTGCGCGCGCTGCTCGACGAGATGCGCCTGGTCAAGGACGACCGCGAACTCGCCCTGATGCGGCGCGCCGCTGAGATATCCTCGACCGCGCACCAGCGTGCCATGCGCGCCACGCGTCCCGGAAGCAGCGAATACGAAATCGAAGCCGAGCTGCTCTACGAATTTCGCCGACGCGGCGCGCAGTTTCCGGCTTACTGGCCGATCGTCGCGGGCGGGGCAAACGCCTGCATCCTGCATTACCGCGACAACAACGCCCGGCTCGCCGACGGCGACATGCTGCTGATCGACGCGGGCTGCGAACTCGACGGCTACGCTTCGGACCTGACGCGAACCTTTCCGGTGAACGGGAAATTCAGCGGACCGCAACGCGACATCTACGAACTGGTGCTCGCCGCCCAGGCCTCGGCGATCACCGCGGTCAAGCCCGGCAACCGGTGGCACGAGCCGCACGAGGCGGCCGTCAAGACGCTGGCCCGGGGACTCGTCGATCTCGGCCTGTGCAAGGGCACGCCCGACCAGGCGATCGAGACCGAGGACTACAAGCGCTTCTACATGCACCGCACCGGGCACTGGCTCGGACTCGACGTTCACGACGTCGGAGAATACAAGGCGGGCGCCGACTGGCGGCGCCTCGAGCCGGGCATGACCCTCACGGTGGAGCCCGGCTGCTACATACGCCCCGCGCCGGGCACCCCGGAGCACTTCTGGAACATCGGTGTGCGCATCGAGGACGACGTCACGGTCACATCTTCCGGATGCGAAGTGCTGACGGCGGCAGCACCGAAAACCATCCGCGACATCGAATCCCTGGTCGGCCGTGCCTGAGCCGCGCGAAGTCGACGTCGTCATCGCCGGGGGCGGACCGGTGGGCAGTGCGCTTGCGCTCGCGCTCGCCGGGAGCCCGGTGTCGGTGGCCTGGGTTAGCGGACAAACGGAGGCGGCCGACCGGCCCATCGCGCTGTCTCACGGCAGCCGGCTGATTCTCGAGCGCCTGGGCGTCTGGTCCGGCATCCCGAATACGCCGATCGAAACGGTGCACGTATCCTGCGAGGGATTCGGCCGGACGGCAATGAGCGCCACTGACGCCGGCCTGCCCGCGCTGGGATACGTGACCGCATACTCGCAGATCGTCGGGCAGCTGGCAGCACGCGTCGCCGCGTCGATGCCGGGGAGCCTGCGCAGCTGGGAGGCGGATGCAAGCGGCGTATCGTTGCGCATTTCCTGCGGGGCCGAAGACCTCGGCGTGCGCGCTCGCCTGCTGGTCCTCGCCGACGGCGGCGCCAATCGCGGTTCCGAATTCCGCAGGGACTACCGCCAGCAGGCGATCGTCGCCGACGTCTCGGTCGAGCGAGCGCGCCGCGGCGTCGCCTTCGAGCGCTTCACGCGCGAAGGACCCCTCGCCCTGCTGCCGCACGGCGAGCGCTACGCGCTGGTGTGGAGCGCGCGTGCCGATACGGCCGCGAAACTGCTCGCGCTGCCTGACCGCGGGTTTCTCGAGGCTTTGCGCGAAACTTTCGGGGGCAGGCTTGGCGAGATGCGTTCCGTCGGTCCACGCTCGGCGTTTCCGCTATCGCTGCGACGGGGTTCGTCGAGCCCCGGCCCGCGCGTCGTCGCGGCGGGCAACGCCGCGCAAACGTTGCACCCGGTCGCGGGCCAGGGATTCAACCTCGGCCTGCGCGACGTCTGGGAACTGGCTCAGATGTTGCTTGACGTCGATCCGGCGGAAATAGGCACGAGCAGCTTCGTCGCGAGCTACATCCGCAAACGCGGCATCGACCGTCGTTCGGCGATAGCAACCACCGACTTCTTCACCAGAGTCTTCTCGAACGCGTTTCCTCCACTCGCCGCCGCGCGCGGCGCCGGACTCGCCTTGCTCGACGCCTGCCGGCCGGCACGGAATTTTCTTGCGCGCAGGATGATATTCGGCGCGCGCGCTCTGCCCTGAGCGGACCGGCACCACAGTTGTGCCGCGGCAGCGAACCGAGACGCTGCCGCGAAATTTTTCCGTTGAAAGCGCCGTCGACGCTATGCTAAGCCGCGGTGTTTAGGTATAGAATTGCGCTCCTCCGAAAACCACATCCCGAGCGTCGATGCGAATCGGTTCGCACACGTTGCGTAATAATTTGTTCGTTGCCCCGATGGCCGGCGTCACCGACCGGCCTTTCAGACAACTATGCAAGAAATTCGGCGCAGGCTTGGCCGTGTCTGAAATGGTCGCTTCGAATTCGCTGCTGTGGGGCAGCGAGAAGACGCGCCGCCGCGCCAATCACGAAGGTGAGGTCGACCCGATATCGGTTCAGATTGCCGGCGCCGACCCGGCGATGATGGCCGATGCCGCACGCTACAACGTCGAGCGGGGCGCACAGATCATCGACATCAACATGGGCTGCCCGGCGAAGAAGGTCTGCAATACGCTGGCCGGCTCGGCGCTCCTCAAGGACGAGGCCCTGGTGGCACGGATTCTCGAGGCGGTGGTCGGCGCGGTCGACGTCCCGGTGACGCTGAAATTCCGCACGGGGTGGGATTCACTCAACCGGAACGCCCTCAGGGTCGCGCAAATCGCCGAAGACAGCGGCGTGCGGCTGCTCTCCCTGCACGGCCGGACCCGCGCCTGCGGATTCTCCGGGCGTGCCGAATACGACACGATCCGCGAAGTAAAGGAGGCCACGCGCCTGCCGGTGGTCGCCAACGGCGACATCAATTCGCCCGAGGATGCCAGGCGGGTTCTCGAATACACACGCGCGGACGGCATTATGGTGGGCCGCGCCGCGCAGGGCCGGCCGTGGATCTTCCGCGAAATAGAGCACTACCTGGCGACGGGCGAAAGCCTGCCCTCGCCGCTGGTGTCGGAAATACACTCCGTGCTGGTAGCACACCTGCAGGACCTCTATGCGTTCTACGGCAGGGACACCGGGGTCAAGGTCGCCCGCAAGCACATCTCCTGGTATACGAAGGGTCTCGCGGGGTCAGCGGGTTTCCGGCACCGCATGAACCAGCTGCAGACCTGCGAAGAACAGTTGCAGGCAGTCAACGAGTTCTTCGACGAGTTGGCCAGCGAACACTTGCGCCTGCAATACGAGGAGGAGCTCGCCGCATGAAACCGACGAGCGAAATCGCGGACTGCGTGCGCCACTCGCTGGAGCGCTACTTCAAGGATCTCGACGGTGCCAAGCCGCGAGCCATCTACGACATGGTTCTCAAGAACGTGGAGCGACCGATGCTGGAAATCGTGCTCGACCGCGCCCAGGGCAACCAGACCATTGCGGCCCAGATGCTCGGCATCAATCGCAACACTTTGCGGAAAAAGATCCAGTCGTTCAAAATAAAAGCGTAAGGGGTGGCGGCGAGGGCAGGCTCCGTTCCCGGGGCGGATTCTTTCCGGCTTTCGCGAACCGCTAGGTGATACTTTCGCATGACTCAAATCCGGACCGCGCTGATCAGCGTATCCGACAAAACCGGCCTGGCCGAATTCGCGCAGGGGCTGGCGCAGTTCAAGGTGCGGATTCTGTCCACGGGCGGCACAGCCAGGCAACTCGGTGCAGTGGGCATCGATGTCACCGAAGTCTCCGCATACACCGGCTTTCCCGAAATGCTCGATGGCCGGGTGAAGACCCTGCATCCGCGCCTGCACGCCGGAATTCTTGCCCGGCGCAACTCTCCGGCGCAGATGGCCGAGATCAGGGCTGCGGGCATCGATCCCATCGACATGGTGGTGGTGAACCTCTACCCTTTTGCGCGCACCGTCGCCGATCCCGATTGCCCGCTCGAGGAAGCGATCGAGAACATCGACATCGGCGGACCGAGCATGCTGCGCGCCGCCGCCAAGAACCACGCGGGCGTCGTCGTCGTCACCGACCCTGCAGACTATGCGGGAGTGCTGGCGGAAATGAAGGAGCGTGGCGGGACCGTCTCCGAAACCAGCCGGGTCGCGCTCGCGCGCAAGGCGTTCGCCCACACCGCCGCGTACGATGCGGCCATCTCCAACTACCTTACGGCACTCGACGGCGAGGGCGGGCGATCGCGTTTTCCTGAGCGACTCACGCTGCAGTTCCGAAAGGTGCAGGACATGCGCTACGGAGAGAACCCGCACCAGAGCGCGGCGTTCTACCGCGACAGCGATCCCGTCGAAGGCGGCATCGCGGGGTTCGTGCAGCTCGCCGGCAAGGAGCTCTCCTACAACAATATCGCCGATGCCGATGCCGCCTGGGAATGCGTCAAGACGTTCGACGAACCCGCGTGCGTCATCGTCAAGCACGCCAACCCCTGCGGCGCCGCAACCGGTAGTTCGGCGCGTGTTGCGTACGAGCGCGCGCTTGCCACCGATCCCGTCTCGGCGTTCGGCGGCATCATCGCCTTCAACTGCCGTCTCGACGGCAGCGCGGCGGAAGCGGTCGCCCGCCAATTCGTCGAAGTGGTGATCGCGCCCGAGTTCGACGCCGAGGCGCGCGCGGCCCTGTCCGCCAAGGCGGGCGTGAGGTTGTTGTCGGTTTCGCTGGCGCGCGCAGCCCAGGCCTACGATTTCAGGCGCGTCGGCGGCGGGCTTCTGGTTCAGACACCCGATGCCCGCAACCTGACGGCAAGCGAGCTGCGCGCGGTCACCAGGGAAAAGCCGACACCGGCGCAAGTCGCCGACCTTCTGTTTGCGTGGCGCGTGGCCAAGTTCGTCAAGTCGAACGCCATCGTATTCTGCGCGGACGGCCGGACCCTCGGCGTGGGTGCGGGCCAGATGAGCCGCGTCGACAGCGCACGCATCGCCACGATCAAGGCGCACAACGCCGGGCTCTCCCTCACGGGTTCGGCGGTCGCCTCCGACGCATTCTTCCCGTTCAAGGACGGGGTGGAGGTGGTGGCCGCTGCGGGCGCCAAAGCTATCATCCAGCCGGGCGGCAGCGTGCGCGACGACGAAGTCATCGCTGCGGCAGACGAACTGGGGCTGGCGATGGTGTTCACCGGCGTGCGCCACTTCCGCCACTGATGCGTTCACCAGCCGTCACGCCCTGCTCATGAAGCTCCTGGTCGTCGGATCGGGCGGGCGCGAACACGCCATCGCCTGGCGCCTTGCGCAGAGCCCGCGTGTACAGAAAGTCTACGTCGCTCCCGGCAACGGCGGTACCGCGCGCGAAGCGGGTGTGGAAAATGTCGCCATCACCGACATCCGTGCACTCGTGGAATTCGCCCTCGCCGAGAAAATCCATCTCACCGTAGTCGGCCCGGAGGCGCCGCTCGCCGAAGGCATCGTGGATTCGTTCCGCAACCGGGGACTGCGCATATTTGGGCCCAGCCGCGCCTGCGCGCAGCTGGAAAGTTCCAAACGTTTCGCCAAGGAGTTCATGAAGCGGCACGGGATTCCCACCGCCGCCTACGCGAGCTTCGACGATGCGCGCGCGGCGCACGAGTATGTGGACTCGCGCGGCGCACCCATCGTGGTGAAAGCGGATGGCCTGGCGGCGGGCAAGGGCGTGTTCGTAGCGATGAGCGCGGCCGACGCGCATCGCGCGATCGAGCAGATCCTCATCGAGCGTACGATGGGGACTGCGGGTAACCGCATCGTGATCGAGGAATTTCTCGAGGGCGAAGAGGCGAGCTTCATCGTTCTCGCCGACGGAGAACGCGTGCTGCCGCTCGCGACCAGTCAGGATCACAAGCGCCTCAAGGACGGCGACGAGGGACCCAATACCGGCGGCATGGGCGCGTATTCCCCGGCGCCCGTAGTGACACCCGAGCTGCACGCCCGCGTGATTCGTGAAGTCATCCAGCCAGTGCTCGCAGGGATGGCCCAGGAAGGCCACCCCTATAGCGGATTTCTCTACGCAGGGCTCATGATCGACGGTTCGGGCAATCCACGGGTGCTCGAATTCAACTGTCGCCTGGGCGATCCGGAAACTCAGCCGATCCTGCTGCGCCTAAAAAGCGACCTGTTCGAGATGATCGAGCGCGCGGTAGACGGGAGGCTTGACCGCGCCGCTGCGGAATGGGACCGCCGCCCCGCGCTGGGAGTGGTCCTCGCGGCCGCCGGTTACCCCGATGCGCCGAAGAAAGGCGACGTGGTGAACGGGCTTCCTGAGGCGGGCGAGGAATTCCGGGTGTTTCACGCGGGCACGGCGCTCAAGGACGGATCCATCGTCACTAACGGCGGGCGCGTCCTTTGCGTGACCGCTCTGGGAGACAACATCAAGATGGCGCAGCGGCGCGCTTACGAGGTCGTAAAGGGCATTCGTTTCGACGGCATGCAGTACCGGCGTGACATCGGGCACCGCGCCGAAAAAAGACACCAATGATGAACCCGGCAGCCGTAAGCGACTATCTGGTCGACCTGCAGAACCGCATCGTTACGGAACTCGAGCGAGTCGACGGCAACCCCTTCCATCGCGACCGCTGGGACCGCGCGGAAGGCGGCGGCGAAAGCCGCGTCATCGAGGACGGCGGATTGTTCGAACGCGGCGGAGTGAATTTCTCCAGGGTGCGAGGCGAGCGCCTTCCCCAATCGGCGAGCGCGGCGCGGCCCGAACTGGCCGGGCGCACCTTCGAGGCGATGGGCGTGTCGCTCGTCCTGCACCCGCGCAATCCATTTGTGCCGACGGTGCACATGAACGTGCGCTTCCTGGTCGCGACCAAGCCGCACAGCGATCCGGTGTGGTGGTTCGGCGGCGGGATGGACATGACCCCGTATTACGGATTCGAGGAAGACGCGCGCCACTTCCATTCCATCTGTCGAAAGGCGCTCGAGGCCTTCGGTCCGGACCACTACCCGCGTTTCAAACGCTGGTGCGATGATTACTTCTACATCAAGCACCGGTCCGAGCCGCGTGGCATCGGTGGAATTTTCTTCGACGATTTGAGCGAGAGGGGTTTCGATTTCTGTTTTGACCTAACGCGCAGCGTCGGGGATCACTTTCTGCCGGCCTACGTTCCCGTTCTCGAGCGTCGACGAAGCAACCCCTACGGCGAGCGCGAGCGCGACTTCCAGGCCTACCGCCGCGGGCGCTATGTCGAATTCAATCTTGTCTACGACCGAGGGACGCTTTTCGGACTGCAGTCCGGCGGCCGCGCCGAGTCGATATTGATGTCGCTGCCTCCGCTCGTGAAGTGGCGTTATGACTGGAAACCCATTCCGTCGAGCGAGGAGGACAGGCTCTATCGGGAGTTCCTGCGTCCGAGGGATTGGCTTGGTGAATAACCTCAAGGGAGAAAGGTGCAATGGAAAACCGCAAGCTTGGAAAGAATGGACCCGCCGTACCGGCGCTGGGTCTGGGTTGCATGGGAATGACCGGAATCTACGGTGAACCCAACGAGCCCGAATCGATTGCGACCATCCACCGCGCGATCGACCTGGGCATCAACCTGATCGTCACCTCGGACGCCTACGGAGCGGGGAGCAACGAGGAACTCGTCGGGCGCGCGATAAAGGGCAAACGAGATCGAGTGCTCGTCGCGACCAAATTCGGGAACATGGGCTTGTCCGGCTTCAAGCTTCCCGAGGGCCTCTCCGGTGGACACCCCGGCTACGTGCCGCTCGCCTGCGATGCGTCGCTCAAGCGCCTCGGCGTGGACACGATCGACATCTATGGTCTGCATCGCGTCGACGCCAAGGTGCCGATCGAGGACACGGTGGGTGCGATGAAGAAGCTGGTCGAGCAGGGCAAGGTGCGATATCTCGCGCTTTCCGAGGCAGGCGCAACGACGCTGCGGCGCGCACACAAGGTGCATCCGCTTGTCGCGCTCGAGACCGAGTACTCTCTTTGGTCGCGCGACATCGAAAAAGACATCCTTCCCGCCTGCCGAGAACTCGGCATCGGCTTCATGGCGTATTCCCCGCTCGGCCGGGGTTTTCTCACCGCCACGATCAAGTCGCTGGATGCGCTTTCGCCCAAGGACCGGCGGCGCGACCATCCGCGCTTCAATCCCGACAACCTGAAACGCAACGTGGATCTGCTCCAGCCCCTGGAGAGGATCGCCGCCGCGCACAAGGCGACCCCGGCGCAGGTGGCGCTCGCCTGGGTGCTTGCGCAAGGCGAGGACGTGGTGCCGATCCCGGGCACGAAGCGGCGCAGCTACCTGGAACAGAACGCCGCGGCCGCCGACATTCGACTGAGCACCGCAGAGATCGTCCAGCTTGCGCAGGCGTTTCCGGCCGGCGTGGCTTCCGGAACGCGCTACCCGGAGAAGCAGCTCGCCGGCCTGGGACTCTGAAGCGGCCGGGCCCTCAGGCGGAAGCGCCGCGCTCCAGTTCCAGGCCGGCGCTGGCGCGAAAATGGCGGTTCGCCTCTTCCGTGCGATCCATGCGGTCAAACAGCCTCGCTAGCGCCAGGTGCGCGGCCTGGCTGGGGCGCGTTGCCAGGCTGGCTTCGAAATAGCTTTGCGCCTTGCCCCACAGGCTGCGCTTGACGCACAGTCTTCCGAGCGTCAAGAGCAGGTCGGCATCGCCGGGATGCTGGCGCAGCCAGCCCTCCGCGCGTTCCAGTTGCTCGATTCCATCTTCGTCTGTGCACTCGCCGTACAAGAGCGCCAGGTCCGCGTTCCAGTCGCGGTCCAACGCCTTTTCGATGGCGCGCCGGGCGGAGCGAAAATCCCCGCTGCGTATGAAGGACCGTGCGGCAGCAGCGGCGATTCTCGGATGCATGCGCTCGGCCTGCGGAATCTCGCCCCAGTAGTCCGAGAGTCCCTGCCGATCCTGGGCCAGGTGATCGAGCCGGCCAAGGCGCGCATTCACCCGGATGCTCTCGAGCGCCTCGGGCGGCATCACCGCATGCTTTTCCAGCAGCTTGGCGATGCGGATGACTTCGTCCCAGTTGGACAGGCCCTGCTCCGCCCGCAATAGCAGCAGCAGCGTCGCCGCATGCCGAGGACCGCTCCGGTAGAGATCGAGCAGTACCGCACGGGCCTCGCCGAACCGCCGTTCCTCCAGCAGCAGCTCGGCGGCGGTCATCAGGCGCGCAGGCCGCCAGTCCCCGTCGTCGTGTCCTGCCTGTTCGAGCCAGTGGTCGCGCCGGGAAAACTCGCGCAACCGCTGTGCGGCACGCGCGGCGATGAGTCCGGCGAGCACCGGGACCGAGCGCAGCCGGCGCGCCTCGGAGGCGAGCCTCTCTGCGTGTAGAAAGCGGCCTTCGAACAGTGCCTGGAGGGCGCTCAGCAAGGTCGCACGGCCTTTCTCGTCGCGGCGGCGCTCGCGAAACACGCGAACGCGGGCCGGGAGTTGAAGCGTTTGCCTCACCGCCCCGACTAGGACGTACGCTACCGCGAATCCGGCCACAGCGACCACGATCAGCAGGTTGAGCGAGATTTCGGCGCGCCAGGGAGGCAGGACAAACAGGGCGTAACCGCCGTTTCCGCGTATGGCGAGCGATAACGCGACTGCCAGCGCGACCACGCCGAGAAGCCACAGCAGAGTCTTCATCGCTCGCGCCGCTGGGGCGGCGCCTTGTAGGTGCGAACCGCCGCGAGGCTTTCGGCGATCGAGGGGACGGCGATGCCCGCGTTTGCGCCGCCGAGCCGGCTCAGAGTCCCCATCGCAGCGGCGGTGGTGCGGGAGCGCGTGTCGAAGTATCTCTCAAGCCAGTCCCTGGCGGCCCTCAAGTCGCTGCGAAAGGTGGCATCGTCGCGCGCCAGCAGCGCCAGCCTCGCATTGAGCAGGCGCAGCTTGAGATTCTCGCGGAGAAAAAAACCCTGCGTCGGACTGAGCAGGACCGGCTCGGCGCGATCGAGGTTCTGGATCCGTACCAGCTGTTTCAGCTCGGTGAGCAGCTCGTCTGCGAGGCGCGCCCAGAATCCTTCTTGGTTCTGCACCGCGCCGGACTCGGAGGCAGTGCGCGGCCGCGCATCCTGGGCGAGCGGCAGCGCATCGACGCCGGCAACCAGCTGATCGAGCTTCGCGGCGATCTCGGCCAGGTCGGCGCCCGGCGCGGACCTGAGACGCTCGATGTCGCGCGCGAACACCTTGCGCAGCGGCAGGAACTGCGGCCGCGGCGAGCGCGCAAGCCGCGCGTCGGCGGCCTGCAGTGCAAGCAACGCCCCCTGTACGCTGCCCGCCAGCTGCAGTTGCTGCGAGGCGATCGTCAGCATCTGCTCGATCTCGGCCAGAACCCATTCGTCCCGGTTGCGCGAGAGTTCCTGGTAGAGCGTATCGAGCGAGACCTGCCGCTCCTGCGACTCGGCGAGCTTCAGCTCGAGCTGCGCCAGCTTCGCCTGGGCTTCGCGCAGGGTTTCCTGCGTCTGCCGGGACGCCAGGCGCGCGTCGCGGCTGTCGGCCTCGCTTTCGCGCATCTGGCGCGCGACATCCTCGCGCAACGCGTTCATCTGAGTGCGAGCGTCGTACCACTGCCAGGCGAGGAGCAACGCCAGCAGGGCGACCCCGGCCGCGGCAGGCGTGGCGAGCCGGGCGAGGAACCGGCGCGCCGGGGTACGGGCAGAAGCGGACGGAGGACTATCTTGCATGGGTGGCGTGGGTGATAGTCGGAAGCCGTTCACACTCTAGCAAAAAACGCGGACATTTCCGCGACAGTGCGCTCGTCTCCGCGCCCGGTCACCACGACCTGCTGCACGCCCAGCTTTTCGGCAGCGGCGCCGATTCTCGGGTGCGGAACGAATACCGGTGTGGCGCAGAGGTAACTCTGCCCCTTCGGTCCCAGCATGCCGGAGAAATTCGACAAGCCTTCCGCGCTGGTGACCGACACCGCATCGACGCCGCCGCGCTGCCAGCGGGCGAGGAGCGGGCCGCTGTCGTGGTCGGGCCGAACCCGGCGATAGCACTCGGCGTATTCGACGCTCGCCCCGCGCGCCTGCAGCGTCGCGCGCAGCCATTCGCGGCCGCCCTGCCCGCGAAAAATCACCACCGAGCGACTGTGCAGATCCAGGAGCTCGGGCAGCGCGGCGAGCGCTTCGCTGTCGGCCTGCTCCTCCGGAGCGATCACCGAGGCGAATCCGTGCCGCTCGAGCGCCTGGGCGGTGCCGGCGCCCACCGCTGCGACGCGCAAGGCTTTGGGCCAGGCGCGACCGACCGATGCGAGCCCCCGCATCACCGCAGTCGGGCTTACGAAAATCGCAATCTCGAAAGCATCGAGCCGGGCGAAGAGCCCGGCAAGCGCCTGGGGATGCTCGACGGGGGCTATTTCAATCGTGGGGAACAGCACCGGATCTCCCCCGGCCGCCTGTATCAGAGCGGCGAGCGCGGGCGCGTGCTCGCGCGGTCGGGTGATGACGACCCCGCGTCCCGACAGCGGCCCCGGGCTCATGAAGTCCGGGCGAGGATGGCGTCGGCGCCCAGGCGGCGCAATTCCGCCGCGAGCGCCTCGCCCAGCTGTTCCGGAGCCGCCGCGGCCCCGGTCAGTTCGGCACGCACTATCTCGCGTCCGTCGCGTGTCCCGACCAGGCCGCGCAGGTGGATCTCGCTGCCACTCGCGATGGCGTAGGCGGCGAGCGGCAGCCGGCAATCGCCAGAAAGAGCGCGGCTGACGGCGCGCTCTGCGCGCACGCAGGCAGACGTAGCAGCGTCTTCGAGGACCGCCAGCCACTCGCGAAGATCGCTTCTCGCCTCGCGGCACTCGATAGCGAGAGCGCCCTGCCCCGGCGCGGGCAGACTCTGCTCCGGCTCGAGCATCGCGCGGATGCGGCCGGCGAGACCCAGGCGTTTGAGTCCGGCCGACGCGAGAACGATCGCGTCGCATTCGCCGCGATCGAGCTTCGCGAGTCTCGTCTCGAGGTTACCGCGCAGCGGCTCCACCCGCAGCCCGGGCTGGCGCTCGCGCAATTGCGCCTCGCGCCGCAGGCTGGAGGTTCCGACAACGCTGCCGGCACGCAAGGATTCCAGACTCGCACTGTGGTTCGAAACGAAGCAGTCGCGCGGGTCTTCCCTGACGGGTATCGCCGCCAGGCAGAAGCCCGGCGGCAGGTGCATCGGCACGTCCTTGGCGGAGTGCACGGCGAGATCGGCGCGGCCGTCCTCGAGCGCCGCCTCGAGTTCCTTGACGAACAGGCCCTTGCCGCCGATTTCGGCCAGCGGCCGGTCGAGGACGCGGTCGCCGCGCGTGGTCATACCGAGAATGCCGACCTCGCAACCGGGGTAAACCCGGCGAAGTTCGGCAGCGATGTACCTTGCCTGCCACATCGCCAGCGTGCTGCGCCGTGAAGCAATGACAATCTTTTCAGGGGGGCGCTTCACTGAAGTCCTCACCTGACCAGCGCTTTCACCTGCGCCCACTGGCGACGACTCACCGGGAGTCTCTCGTCGCTGCCATCCAGGACAACCGACCAGCCTGCATCTCCCTCGGTTTCGGCGCTGCGCTCGAAGCCGCGGATCAGCTGCTTCGCCACCAGGCAGTTCCTGTGAATGCGCACGAAAACCCCGCCGAACTCGTGCTCGATCTGCGACAGCGGTTCCTCCACGAGATGCTCGCGCCCCCGCGTATGCAGGGTCACGTACTTCAGTTCCGCCCTCAGGTAGATAACGTCGGCCACCCGAACGAGCGTCACGCGGCCGCGTTCGGCGACGCTGAAGTGTCGGCGCGGCGCCGGATCGATGCTCTCCAGAACGCCTCGCGCGAGCCGGGCACCGGTCGCGGCCTTTTTCAGCGCCTCCAGGAGCCGCGCCGAACGCACCGGCTTGGTCAGATAATCCACCGCGTTCACCTCGAATGCCCGGACCGCGTACTGGTCGTGAGCGGTCACGAAGATCACGGCGGGCGGCCGCTCGAGCACCTGCAGGTGCCGGGCAAACTCGATTCCGCTCATCTCGGGCATGTGGATGTCGACGAAAACCACGTCGGCCTGCGCCGAAGCGGTGACCTGCAGGCCTTCGACGCCGTTGGCGGCTTCGCCGGCGACGAGATGCGGAAGCGCTTCGCGGCAGTCCTCCAGCAGCTCCCGCAGGCGATTTCTCGCCGGCAGCTCATCATCGATGATGACCACGCGGAGCGCAGTCACGGGATCTTCCGGTAAGGCACGACGATGCTGATCTCGTATCGACCGCCGACGACGCGCGTCTCCAGGCTCGCTTCGACGTCGAAGTGCAGCTGCAGGCGCTCGCGAATGTTGGCGAGCGCCATGCGGTTGCCCTGGCGATGCTGGTGCTCCTCGTGATAGGGATTCGAAAGCTGCAGCGCGAGCCTGTCGTTGCGGCGCGCGATGTGCACCTCGATCACGCCTGGCGCGATGCCGGGCTCGATGCCGTGGTAGACGGCGTTTTCGACCAGCGGCTGCAGCAGCATCGGCGGCACGAGCGCCTGCTCCACACCGGGCTCGACGTCCCACTTCACCTCGAGCCGCTCGCCCAGCCGCAGCTGCTCGAGGTTGAGGTATTGCCGGCACACCCCCACCTCGTCGCCGAGGGTGGTCAGATCGCGATTGTCGGCCATGACCCTGCGGAACAGTTCCGCCAGATCTTCCAGGGCGGCTTCGGCCCTCTTCGGATCCTTTCGCACCATGGACAGCACCGCGTTGAGACTGTTGAACAGGAAATGCGGGCGAATGCGCGCCTGCAGTGCCTGCAACCGCGCCTCGGAGAGCGCCGGCGAGAAGGCGCGGTTGCGAAGATAGAAGTACCAGACGAGCAAACCCGTGGCGAAGATCGCGAAGGCGAGGCTGCCGGCGAGCTCGCGCCAGTCCCCGTTTCCGCCGAGCCAGCCCAGGAACGGAAAGAACGCCGTGGTGGCCGCAAGCGCCACCGCTCCGACTGCGAGCACCCCCGAGCGATACCCGAGTCGCGCGAGCAGCGGCGATGCCGCGTAGAGCACGATCACGACCACCAGAAGCACGGGCTCCAGCTGTCCTGCGATTTCGGTGAATTTCCCGGCGAAGTCCGCGAATTCCCTGGAACGCGCCATCGCAAACAGCAGCGCAAGTGCGTTGGCCAGAACCAGCACGCGCGACATCACACCCAGATTGCGAAAATCGGGCAGGGCGTTGGGCCAGTCGTTTTGCCGTATACTTTGCATTTTTCGCAAGCCGGATCCGCCGGTTGCGGCCGCGAATTGGCGCGATTCGAACTTTGGACATTTTACAGTCAACCATGGCGGTCGAGTCCGCATCTCCCCTGGAGCCCTGCAGGACGTTCTTTCTGCGACGCGACGCAAGCGACGTCGATCCGATGCGCTGCCTGCTTCCCCGATGAAGACCAGGAAACCCTGGTCGGGACGCTTTGCGGAACCCGTATCGGATCTCGTCAAGCGCTATACGGCATCGGTGGAATTCGACCGGCGCCTTGCGCCCCAGGATATCCGCGCCTCGCTCGCTCACGCGCGCATGCTGCGGGCCTGTGGCATTGTGTCGCGCTCCGACCTCCGGGCGATAGAACGCGGCCTGGCTGCCATTTCCAGGGAGATCGCCTCCGGGAAATTCCGCTGGTCGCTCGACGCCGAGGATGTCCACGTCAACATCGAGCGAAGGCTGATCGCGCTGGTGGGCGAGGCCGGCAAACGCCTGCACACGGGGCGCTCGCGCAACGACCAGGTG